>NZ_VFWS01000111.1:0-16956 GCF_006443065.1 Mesorhizobium sp. B1-1-5
GCAACGCGCCCCGCTTGCTCTGCGAGAGGCCGCATGAAAGCATAAACCGTGCCGGACGCTCGTGGGCTTGACCCGAGGATCCTTTCCGTGACGTTCGGCATAGAATGCAGCGGTGCAGAATTCTGTTACCGCTGCAACGCCTTGGCATCACGGAATGGATTCTAGGGTCTGCGCGCGTCGCTTCGCTCCTTGCTCCGCCCTAGAATGACGAACGAGACGTTGGAGCCCCTTCGCATCCCGTCTGCTCTGCCAAGCATTTTCCCTCACGGAGGTGATCGGGCCGGCTTTCGCCTTTCGCCGGCGCCGGCTTGCACGGCCGACCCTATGTCTATCACCGATATATCAGGCGTATCCAGCTTTGAGCCAAACCTCAGCTACCGCCAAATACCATGGCGCCGCAGTCGCCTACCGCTCGTCCTTCAGGCGCCGGCAGAGCTCGTCGAGCTGTTCCAGCGAGCGATAGTTGACCTTGAGCGTGCCACCCTTGCCCTTGTGCTCGATGCTGACGATCATGCCGATCGTGTCGGTCATCAGCTTCTCGAGCGCCAGCGTGTCGGGGTCCTTGTCCGGGGTGCCGGCCGAGGTCTTGGTCTTGGCCGGCGTCGGACCGGCGGGCATTTGCGCCAGCGCTTCGGCCTGGCGCACCGAAAGCCCTTCCTTGACGATGCGCTTGGCGAGCCCGGCCGGGTCTTCGGCGGTGACCAGCGTTCGGGCGTGGCCGGCCGACAAATCGCCGTCGACCAGCATGTCGTGAATGACGTTGGGCAGCTTCAACAGCCTCAGCGTGTTGGCGACATGGCTGCGGCTCTTGCCGATCACCTGGCCGAGATCGGCCTGCGTGTAGCCATGCTCGTCGATGAGCTGCTGGTAGCCTTGCGCCTCCTCGACCGGATTGAGGTCGGCGCGCTGGACGTTCTCGATGATCGCCAGTTCCAGCGCGGTGCGGTCGTTGACGTCGCGCACGATGATCGGGATCTCGGTCAGGCCGGCGCGCTGCGCCGCCCGCCAGCGCCGCTCGCCGGCGATGATCTCGTAGCGGCCGGGCTGCGAGGGCGAGGGGCGCGCCACGACCGGCTGCACCACGCCGTGCTCGCGGATCGACTGGGCCAGATCGGTTAGCTCGGCATCGCCGAAATGCCGACGCGGATTCTTCGGGTTCGGGCTGACGAACTCGATCGGCACCTTGCCGTCGGCCGGCACCGCCGCGCCGGGCTTTTCGGGCGCCGCCGGACGGTCGATCTCGCCGATCAGCGCCGCGAGGCCACGGCCCAGTCTTTTTCTCGATTGGTCTTCGCTCATGAGTTTGTCCAGATCGTTTCGGAATCGAATCGGCTAATTAACCAAGCCGTGCGATGATGTAGCTCAGGCGGCGCGAAGCTTGCGCTCGCGGCGGATCACCTCGGAGGCGAGCTGCAGATAGGCCTGGCTGCCCGAGCATTTCAGGTCATAGAGGATCGCCGGCTTGCCGTAGGACGGCGCCTCCGACACGCGCACATTGCGTGGGATGATCGTCTCATAGACCTTGTCGCCCATATGGGTGCGCACATCCTGCACCACCTGGTTGGCGAGGTTGTTGCGCCCGTCATACATGGTCAGCACGATGCCCTGGATGGTGAGGTCCGGATTGATGGTGTTGCGCACCTGCTCGACCGTCTCCAGCAACTGGCTGAGACCCTCCAGCGCGAAGAACTCGCATTGCAGCGGCACGAGAACGGAATCGGCCGCCGCCATTGAATTCAAAGTCAAAAGGTTGAGTGAGGGCGGGCAGTCGATCAGCACATAGCCGAACGGGGCCGAACGCTCGGAGGCGGCGCGCAGCGCATTGCGCAACTTGAGCACACGGTCGGGCGCCGAGGCGATTTCCATCTCGATGCCGAGAAGGTCCAGCGTCGAGGGTATGATGGAGAGGCCAGGCACGGCCGTCGGCACGGCCGCCTGCTCCAGCTCGAGCTCGCCGGTCAGCACGTCATAGGACGACACCGTGCGATCCTTGCGATCGATGCCGAGCCCGGTGCTGGCATTCCCCTGCGGGTCGAGGTCGACGATCAGCACGCGCTCGCCGATCGCGGCCAGCGCCGTGGCCAGGTTGATGGCCGTCGTCGTCTTGCCGACCCCGCCTTTCTGGTTGGCAACAGTGATGATACGCGGTCCGGTTTTCATGGATTTATGCCAGTAATTCATTGCTGTTTCGCTGGGCGCAAGTCGGTGATGTCGAGGATGACGCCTTCGGCGTCGGTCATGCTCGAATGTTCTACCAGATCGAAGCCCCAGCGGTGAGTGCTTTCTTCCACCTCGGCGCGGTAATCCCGGCCTTTGTGAAAGAGCGCGCGTGCGCCCTTGGTCAGCCATGGCGCCGACAGATCGAGCAGGTCCGGAAGCGCCGCCAGCGCCCTGGCCGTGACGATTTCCGGTGTGGAAACAAGCGCATAGCTGTCGTCGATGCGCCTTGCGACGACTCGCGCCGGCAAACCGAACTGGCCTATGACGGATTGCAGGAATGACGCCTTTTTGCGGTTGCTTTCGACCAGGGCGATCGATGCGCCGAGGCGCTCCGCCAACAGGAAAGCCAGCACCAGGCCGGGAAAACCGCCGCCCGAGCCGAGATCGACCCAGCGTGTCGCGGTGGGTGCGATTCGCGCAAGCTGGGCGCTGTCCAGGATATGACGGCGCCAGACATCGTCCAGCGTCGACGGCGCCGCCAGATTGATGCTGCGGTTCCATTTCAGGAACAGCTGTTCGAAAGCCTGCAGCCGCTCGAATGTTTCACGTGAAACCGAACCCGCTGCTTTCTGCAGGTCCGCCCAGGCATCCGCGCTCACGCCACGTCCCTTCGCGCCGCGAACTCGGCGTTGCGGACATGCGCGACAATGATGGCAAGCGCGGCGGGCGTCATTCCTTCCATGCGCTGCGCATCGGCGATCGACCGCGGCTGGCGCACCTTCATCTTCTGCTTCAGTTCGTTTGACAGTCCCGGAACGTCCGTGAAATCAAGCGCCTCGGGGATGACCCGCGATTCCTCATGCCTGATTTGTGCGGCGTCGGCCTGCTGGCGATCGAGGTAAACCGAATATTTCGCCTCCGTTTCGAGCCGCTCCGCCGTCTTGGCGTCCAGTTCGGCAAAACGCGGCTCGACCCTTGTCAGCCAGGCCATGTCGACGCCCGGATGCGCCAAAAGCGCATAGGCCGAACGGCGCACGCCGTCCTTGTTGATCTCCAGCCCATGCCGCGCCGCTTCGTTCGGCGTAAGCGTCACGGACTTTGCCAGCGCGCGGGCCTCGTCGAGCTTCTGCGCCATCGCGCCAAAACGCTGCAGCCGCTCCGATGACGCGATGCCGAGTTTTTCCGCCAGCGGCGTCAGCCGCTCGTCGGCGTTGTCGGCGCGCAGCGACAACCGGAACTCCGCGCGCGAGGTGAACATGCGATAGGGCTCCGCGATACCCCGGCTGGTCAGGTCGTCGACCATCACGCCGATATAGGCCTCGGTGCGGCTGAGCACGAACGGCTCATCGCCAGATGCCGCCCGCGCCGCGTTGATGCCGGCGAGCAGGCCTTGCGCGCCGGCCTCTTCATAACCGGTCGTGCCGTTGATCTGCCCGGCCAGGAAAAGGCCGGCGATTCGCTTCGTCTCCAGGGTCGTCTTCAGCTCGCGCGGATCGACATGGTCGTATTCGATGGCATAGCCGGGCTGCAGCATCGTCGCCTTTTCCAGCCCGGGGATCGTCTTCAGCATGTCGAGCTGCACGTCTTCCGGCAGCGAGGTCGAGATGCCGTTCGGATAGACGGTGTCGTCGTCGAGGCCTTCGGGCTCGAGGAAGATCTGATGGCCCTCGCGGTCGCCGAACTTGACGATCTTGTCCTCGATCGAGGGACAGTAGCGCGGCCCGATGCCTTCGATCGAGCCGGAATACATGGCCGAACGTCCGAGATTGGCGCGGATCAGCTCATGGGTCGCCGGCATGGTGCGCGTGATGCCGCAATGGATCTGCGGATTGACGATTTTGTCCGTCATCAGCGAGAACGGCACTGGATCCCTGTCGGCCGCTTGGGCGTCCAGCGACGCCCAGTCGATGGTGCGGCCGTCAAGGCGAGGGGGCGTGCCGGTCTTCAGCCGCCCGAGCTTGAAACCCGCGCGCGCCATGGTCACTGACAAGCCCATGCTTGCCTGCTCGTTCATGCGGCCGGCGACGATCTTCTTTTCGCCGATATGGATCAAACCGCGCAGGAACGTGCCGGTGGTCAGCACAACTGCGCCGCAGGCCAGTCGCCGATCGCCCGAAACCAGCACGGCCGCGACGCGGCCATCTTCGATCTCGAGATCGAGAACCTCGCCCTCGACCACGTCGAGATTGGCCGCCCCGCGGATCGCGGCTTGCATGGCAAGTCGGTAGAGCTTGCGGTCGGCTTGGGTGCGCGGACCGCGCACGGCCGGCCCCTTGCGACGGTTGAGCAAGCGAAACTGGATGCCGGCGGCGTCGGCGATGCGCCCCATGAGCCCATCCATGGCGTCGATCTCGCGCACCAGATGCCCCTTGCCGAGACCGCCGATCGCCGGATTGCAGGACATGATGCCGATCGTGTCGAAGCGCAAGGTCACCAGCGCGGTCCTGGCGCCGGCGCGCGCGGCCGCACTTGCCGCCTCGCAACCGGCATGGCCGCCGCCCACCACCACCACATCATAGTGATTGGTCATTTTCCAAGAATCCGCTTTCAGAGATTGGGTTGACAGATGTCCCCGACGGCGGCCGGTGTCAAGGAGAGGGTGGACTCGTTTCACGTGAAACAATGAATGGCGAGCATTGCCATCCCCAGCGGTCAAGTGAGAAGCCGGCGGGACAGCGCCCCCCTCTGTCCTGCCGGACATTCCCCCGAGGGGGAGATTGGCAACTCCGCCGAAGGCGCCATTTCCCTGCAACATCGGTGATTTGGCGAAGACCGCGGGGACATCTGATCTCCCCCTTGTGAGGGAGATGCCCGGCAGGGCAGAGGGGGGGCGCGAAGGAACGCGGCGATCTCGGCTGGCACAGTTCCACACCCCCCTTGCGGCGCCGGCGGTGTTTCACGTGAGTCACTGCCGGGCAGGGGCCAGCCGTGTTTCACGTGAATCACTTGCCAATGCAGAACTGCGAAAAGATGACGTCGAGTAGATCCTCGACATCGACCGCGCCGGTGATCCGGCCGAGCCGATCCGCCGCCAATCGCAGATCCTCAGCCCGCAATTCTTGGCTATCTCCGGCCAGCGCCGCTCGCAGAAAGCCCGTCGTCTCCTTGAGCAATTCGACGTGGCGCAACCTTGACGGCAGGACTTCGCTCGCGTCGCCGGTTGCCTTGGTGGCGCGTTCTCCGATCTCGTCGAGAAGCGCGCCGAGGCCGGTGCCGTCCCTGGACGAAATCACGAGGTCATAGTGGCCAGCGCCGGCTTTCGCGATATCCGACTTGGTCCCGATCCGCAGCAGCGGAGCGCCGCTCGCGACCTCGCCGACGGGAACCGGATCGACCATATCCTCCAGCAACAGGATCAGGTCCGTCTCGCCGGCCTTGGCCATAGCACGATCGATGCCGATCGATTCGACTTTGCCCGCGGCCTCGCGCAACCCGGCCGTATCGACAATGCGCACTTTCAGTCCGTTAAGGTCCATCACGACTTCGAGCAGATCGCGCGTCGTGCCCGGTTCGTCGGTGACGATCGCTGCTTCGCGCCTGGCCAGCGCGTTGAACAGGCTCGACTTGCCGGCATTCGGCGCACCCAGGATTACGACCTCAAAACCGTCGCGAATGATCTCGGCCGCCTTGAACCCTTCGACATGCCGTTCGATCTCGCCGATCATCGTAGCGACGTCGGACCAGACCGCCTCCGAAACGGAGCCCGGCACATCCTCTTCTTCGGCGAAGTCGATCTCCGCTTCGATCATGGCTCGCGCATGGATCAGCCGGCGGCGCCAGCTCGAATAAAGCTCGCTCTGCGCGCCGTCCGCATTGCGCAAGGCGAAGCGGCGCTGCGCTTCCGTCTCTGAATTGACCAGATCGGCGAGCGCCTCGGTCTCGACCAGGTCGAGCTTGCCGTTGAGAAAGGCGCGCCGAGTAAACTCGCCCGGTTCCGCATGCCGCACCCCATCGAACTGCGTGATCGTCTCCAGCATCTTGGCCGTAACGGCTCGGCTGCCATGGACCTGGAATTCGGCGACGTCTTCGCCGGTGAAGCTGCCGGGACCCGGAAAGAAAAGGACAAGCCCGTGGTCGATCGTCGAGCCGTCTGCTGCCTTGAGCTTCCGTAACGTGGTAAACCGACCCTTAACAGGTCCCGCAATCGTTTCGACCACGAATCGAGTCTTGGGGCCGGAAATACGGACGACGGCGATGCCTGCCGGCAAGCGGCCGCTCGACAGCGCAACGATCGAATCCTTTGAAGCCATTGGGGAAACCATTTGCCGGACCTGCCGAACCGCCTAGATTGAAAGATAGAGCACGGCCGAAAGCCGCTTCACACTTTTCGGCATCATGCTCCAGCGTTGATGCATCAGACCCAAAAATGAGCCGCCCATCGTGACCTTACCCGCACGAAACCTGCTTGCCGAAGAGGCCAGCCCCTATCTGCAGCAGCACAGCGACAATCCTGTCCATTGGCGCGGCTGGTCGCCTGCGGCCCTTGCCGAAGCGAAGCAGCTCGGGCGGCCGATCCTGCTCTCCATCGGTTATGCCGCCTGCCACTGGTGCCATGTCATGGCCCACGAAAGTTTCGAGAACGACGCCGTGGCCGCCGTCATGAACCGGCTCTACGTGAATATCAAGGTCGATCGCGAAGAGCGGCCCGACATCGACCAGATCTATATGGCCGCGCTGCATGCCATGGGCGAGCAGGGCGGCTGGCCGCTCACCATGTTTCTGACGCCCGACGGCAAGCCTTTCTGGGGCGGTACCTATTTCCCGCGCGAGGCGCGTTACGGAAGGCCCGGCTTCATCCAGGTGCTGGAAGCGGTCGACAAGGCCTGGCGCGAGAAGCAGCAGAGCCTCGCCGAAAGCGCCGACGGGCTGACCGCCCATGTCGAGCAGCGGCTTGCCGGCGCGACGGGCAAGGCGGTGCTCGACCGCGGCACGCTGGCCGATCTCGCCACCCGCATCGGCGGCATGATCGACCGCGATCTCGGCGGCTTGAAGGGCGCGCCAAAATTCCCCAACGCGCCCTTCATGCACACGCTTTGGCTGTCCTGGCTGCGTGACGGCGAGGCCGCGCATCGCGACGCGGTGCTCGCCAGCCTCGAAAAAATGCTCGCCGGCGGCATCTACGATCATGTCGGCGGCGGTCTCAGCCGCTACTCGACCGACGCCGAATGGCTGGTGCCGCATTTCGAGAAGATGCTCTACGACAACGCCCAGCTCATCCGCCTGTGCAACTGGGCCCACGCGGCCACCCGCAACGGCTTGTTCCGGATACGAATCGAAGAGACCGTCGGCTGGCTGCTGCGCGAGATGCTGGTCGAAGGCGGCGCCTTCGCCGCCAGCCTCGATGCCGACAGCGATGGCGAGGAGGGGCTTTTCTACACATGGAACCGCGACGAAGTCGAAGCCGCGCTCGGCGACGATACGTCGGCCTTCTTTCGGTATTTCGAGCTCGCCGCGCCGCATGGTTGGGAAGGCAAGCCGATCATTCGCCAGAGCGAGGCGCAGCAAGCTCAAGGCATCGCCGACTACGCGCAATTGGCAACTCTGAAGGCAAAACTGTTGGGCGTCCGCGAAGGCCGCGTCAGGCCGGGCCGCGACGGCAAGGCGCTCACCGACTGGAACGGGCTGATGATCGCAGCGCTCGCCGAGGCGGGCCGCTCGCTTGGGCGGCGCGACTGGATTAACGCCGCCGCAAAAGCCTTCGGCCACATCGTCGAGGCGGGCCACGACGAACGGCTGCCGCATTCCATGCTAGGCGCGAAGAGGCTTTTCCCGGCGCTGTCGAGCGATTACGCCGCCATGACCAATGCCGCGATCGCGCTGTTCGAGGCGACCGGCGATCCCGCCTATTCCGATCGCGCCAAGCGCTTCATCGACGAGCTCGACCGCTGGCACCTGGATGAACCAAAGAGCGGCTACTGGCTGACGGCGTCGGACAGCGGCGACGTTCCGATCCGCATCCGCGGTGATGTGGATGAAGCAATCCCGTCCGCCACCAGCCAGATCGTCGAGGCGCTGGTGCGGCTATCATCGCTCACCGGCGACCTCGCTCTCTGGGAAAAGGCGTGGTCGACCGCCGAGCATGCGATGGGCCGCGCCGCGCAGCAGGCCTACGGCCAAGCCGGCATCGTCAACGCATGTGCCCTGGCGCTCGAGCCGCTGAAGCTCGTCATTGTAGACAAGCTGGATTCACCAAGCCTCGTTCCGGTTGCGAATCGAAACCCGGACCCGCGCCGGGCCGACATTGTCGTTCCGGTCGGTTCGGAAGCGAATCGACCGTTATTGCCGGGCGGCGCGTTGCCGCCGACGGACAAGGCGGGCGCCTGGTTCTGCAGCGGGCAGGTGTGTCTACCGGTGGTGACGGATGCGGGTGAATTGGAGAAGCTGTTGCGGCGATAGCGCCCGTCACCTTCTCCCCTTGTGGGAGAAGGTGGATCGGCGCGCAAGCGCCGAGACGGATGAGGGGTGCTCCAGCGGAGTGAGACGCTGGCATTCCCTGGAGCACCCCTCATCCGGCCGCTTCGCGGCCACCTTCTCCCACAAGGGGAGAAGGAGAAGTAGCCCCAATCACGTGTTCATCGAATCGAAGAAGTCCGCGTTGGTCTTGGTCTGCTTGAGCTTGTCGATGAGGAACTCGATCGCGTCGGTGGTGCCCATCGGCGCCAGGATGCGGCGCAGCACGAAGATCTTCTGCAGGTCCGCGCGCGGCACAAGCAGGTCTTCCTTGCGGGTGCCCGACTTGAGGATGTCCATCGCCGGGTAGATGCGTTTGTCGGCCACCTTGCGGTCGAGCTGGATTTCGCAGTTGCCGGTGCCCTTGAACTCTTCGAAGATCACTTCGTCCATGCGGCTGCCCGTATCGATCAGCGCGGTCGCGATGATGGTCAGCGAGCCGCCTTCCTCGATGTTGCGGGCGGCGCCGAAGAAGCGCTTCGGGCGCTGCAGCGCGTTGGCGTCGACACCGCCGGTCAGCACCTTGCCGGATGACGGCACCACGGTGTTGTAGGCACGGCCGAGGCGGGTGATCGAATCGAGCAGGATGACGACGTCGCGGCCATGCTCGACCAGGCGCTTGGCCTTCTCGATCACCATCTCGGCGACCTGCACGTGGCGCGCCGCCGGCTCGTCGAAGGTCGAGGAAATCACCTCGCCCTTCACCGAGCGCTGCATGTCGGTCACTTCCTCCGGGCGCTCGTCGATCAGAAGCACGATCAGATAGCATTCCGGATGGTTGGCGGTGATCGAATGGGCGATGTTCTGCATCAGCACCGTCTTGCCGGTGCGCGGCTGCGCGTTGATCAGCGCGCGCTGTCCCTTGCCGATCGGCGCGACCAGATCGATCACGCGCGGCGAGATGTCCTTCGAGGTCGAATTGTCGATCTCCATCTTCAGCCGCTTGGTCGGGTAGAGCGGCGTCAGATTGTCGAAGTGGATCTTGTGCCGGATCTTCTCCGGGTCGTCGAAATTGATGGTGTTGACCTTGAGCAGCGCGAAATAGCGCTCGCCCTCTTTCGGGCTGCGGATCGGCCCTTCGACCGTATCGCCGGTCTTGAGCGAAAAGCGCCTTATTTGCGACGGCGAGATATAGATGTCGTCGGGACCCGGCAGGTAGTTTGCGTTGGCCGAGCGCAGGAAGCCGAAACCGTCCTGCAGCACCTCGACCACGCCTTCGCCGATGATCTCGACGTCCTGGGCCGCGAGCTTCTTCAGGATCGCGAACATCAGCTCCTGCTTGCGCATGACGCTGGCGTTCTCCACCTCGAGCGTCTCGGCATAAGCGATCAGCTCTGGCGGCTTCTTGTTCTTGAACTCTGCGAGTTTCATTTCTTGCATTAGATAGACTCTGGGTAGGCTTTGGAGAGGGAAATCGGCTGGATGCGACAAATGTCGGGCGCGGCCGAAAGCGAGTAAAAGGGGCGGCGCATGACGGGAAGGAAGACCCGTCTTGTATCGTCGCTCGACTGAAAGAGCAAGCCGCCTTTTGCGGGGCAGGGACCAGGTCTGGGAAAGCCTCAGAACGGCTTCACGATGACCAGGATGACGATGACGATCATCAGTAATGTGGGGATCTCATTGACGATCCGCCAGTGCCTCGCCGGCTTTTCGTTCTTGTCCTCGGCAAATTTCCTGACCGCGCCGGCGAGATAGCCATGCAGCCCCGACATAATGAGCACCAGCGCGATCTTGGCGTGCAGCCAGCCGCCCTGGAATCCAAAGCCTTTCCAGGCAAGCCAAAGCCCGAACACCCAGGTCGCGGTCATCGCCGGATTGATGATTCCCCGCAGCAGCCGGCGCTCCATCACCTTGAAGGTCTCGGACTGCACCGAGCCCCTTTCGGCATCGACATGGTAGACGAAGAGACGCGGCAGATAGAGCATGCCGGCCATCCAGGAAATGACCGCGATCACATGGATCGCCTTGGCCCACGGATAGAAGCTGTCGGGTGCCGCGAGATAAAGCAGCGCCGTCAGCACGACGAGCAGGGCAATGCCGATCGCCATGCGCTTCATCGCCTGGCCAGTGCTGTTCTCGCTGCTCGCGCTGTTCTCGTTGCTTACATCCCTCATTGGCGGCTTCTCACCATTTTCACCATCGCCTCGACATGCGCCACCGGCGTTTCCGGCGTGATGCCGTGGCCGAGATTAAAGACCAGCGGCCCGCCACCCAAAGCCCTCAGGATGGCCTCGACGCCGTCAGAGAGCGCCTTCCCGCCGGCGACTAGGCGCAATGGATCGAGATTGCCTTGCACCGCTCCGTCGCGCTGCAGCTCCTTCGCCATCGACAGCGGCACGGTCCAGTCAAGACCGAGACCGGCAATCCCGGTCTTTCTCCTGTAGTCGCGATAGCGTTCGCCCGCGCCCTTCGGGAAACCGATCACCGGCACGTCGGGGTGAACCGCCTTCACTTGGGCGACGATCTCGGCCACCGGCTCGACGCAGAAGGCCTCGAAGGACGGCTCGTCCAGCACGCCCGACCACGAATCGAAAATCTGCACCGCATCGGCGCCGGCTTCGATCTGGCGGATGAGATAGGCGGCCGAATGGTCGGCCAATGTCTTCAGAAGCCGCGCGAAGGCCTCGGGCTCGCGATAGGCGAATAGCCGGGCAGGGCCCTGGTCGGGCGTGCCGTGGCCGGCGATCATATAGGTCGCCACCGTCCACGGCGCGCCGCAGAAGCCGAGCAGCGTCGTCTCATCGGGCAGTTTCGCCCGCAGCCGGCGCACGGTCTCGTAGACCGGTTCGAGATTCACGTGAAACATGTCGCCGTTCAGCGCCGCAATCTCGGTCGCCGAGATCGGCTTCAGGACCGGTCCGCGGCCCTCCTCGAAGCGAACCTCGCGCCCCAGGGCATTGGGCACGACGAGAATGTCGGAGAACAGGATCGAAGCGTCGAAGCCGAAGCGTTCGATCGGCTGCAGCGTCACCTCGACGGCAAGGTCCGGATCGTAGCAGAGATCGAGGAAGGATCCCGCCCGCTTCCTTGTCTCGCGATATTCGGGAAGATAGCGGCCCGCCTGGCGCATCACCCAGAGCGGCGGCGGTGAAACCGGCTCGCCCTTGAGGACGTCGAGCATGATCCGTTTCCCAGCCATCCAGGCTCGTCCTCTCCGCTTCTCTTAAATCAAATATCTATTTTAAAAGAGTCTTCTGATTCTAAGAGTCTGTTGGTTGTGATGGTTGCGACCTGTCCAGCGTCCGAGCCGAAAAGGCCAGTCAGCATATTGTCGCGTACTCGCTTTCGCAATTTGGAGGGTTCTGGGGACGAAGCGGATTCCAGCTTTGGAGTCAAAAGCTTGGGCTTTCCGTTCCGAACTTCCCCCTGTGGACGAGATCGGCAAGGAAAACTTGATCCCCGGTTTTGTCCCCAGCGCCGCGACAAAGCCTACAGCGGGTCGAATTGTGGACAAGCGGCCATCTGATACAGTCGCCTCCTTGCCCAAGGCTTGCCCATCCAGCCTTGTCCACAATTGCCCACAGCCTGGACCCATCCCCTGTGAACAAACCTCAGAGCTTCTTCCATCTGCATCTGATCTCCGACGCCACGGGCGAGACGCTGCTGGCTGCCGGCCGCGCGGCGTCCGCGCAATACAAGGATGCGCGCGCCATCGAGCACATCTATCCGCTGATCCGCACGGAAAAGCAGATAGCCAAGGTCTTCGAGGACATCGAGGAGGAGCCCGGCATTATTCTCTATACGGTCGTCGACCAGAAGCTGGCGCGTTCGATCGATGAGCGCTGCGCGGCCATGGGCCTGCCTTGCGTCTCGGTGCTGGAACCGGTGCTGACCGTCTTCCAGTCCTATCTCGGCACGCCGGCCGGTCGCCGCGTCGGCGCCCAGCACGTGCTCGACGCCGAATATTTCCGCCGCATCGATGCGCTGAACTTCACCATGGAGCATGATGACGGCCAGCTGCCGGCCAATATGGACGATGCCGATATCGTGCTGATCGGCATTTCGCGCACCTCGAAGACGCCGACCAGCATCTATCTCGCCAATCGCGGCATTAAGACCGCCAATATCCCGATCGTGCTCGGCGTGCCGCTGCCCGAAAGCCTGATCGCCGCCAAGACGCCTTTGGTCGTCGGCCTGGTCGCCACGGCCGAGCGCATCTCGCATGTGAGGCAAAACCGCATCCTCGGCAACAGCGCCGCCTTCGTGCCGACCGATTATGTCGACCGCGCCGCGATCAACGAGGAGCTCGCCTATGCCCGCCAGCTCTGCACGCGGCACGGCTGGCCGATGATCGACGTCAGCCGCCGCTCCATCGAGGAAACGGCCGCGGCGATCGTTGCCCTGCGGGGCAAGACGCGCTAGGGCAAGCGACATAAGTGAGCACTCCGTCCAGCACCCCTCATCCGACCGAGCTTCGCTCGGCCACCTTCTCCCACAAGGGGAGAAGGAAGAACGCGGCGCCAGCGTCCTGTGATTGCCGCTAGGCGGCGATTTGCGGTGACGTTGGACTTTCCTTCTCCCCTTGTGGGAGAAGGTGGATCGGCGCGATAGCGCCGAGACGGATGAGGGGTGCTGGACGGATCGCAACCGTTGGATGAACCATCATGCCCGAAAAGATCATCCTCGCCTCCGGCAGCCCATTCCGAAAAGCCATGCTCGTCAGCGCCGGCCTCGACATCGAGGCGGTGCCGGCAAATGTCGACGAGCGCGCGCTCGAGGCTCCGCTGAAGGACAGCGGTGTTTCACCGGAGGATGTCGCGTCGATCCTGGCCGAGGCCAAGGCGACTGAGGTCAGCGAGCGCAGGCCGGGCGCCCTGGTGCTCGGCTGCGACCAGACCCTGTCGCTGGGCGATGAGATTTTTCACAAGCCCGCCGACATGGAAGGCGCCCGCCGCCACCTCCTGGCCTTGTCCGGCAAGACGCATCAGTTGAACAGCGCCGCCGTGCTTTGCCGCGACGGCGAGGTGCTGTGGCGGCATGTCGGCGTCGCCAGCCTCACCATGCGCAAGCTCGACCCCGGCTTCATCGGCAGGCATCTGGCGCGCGTCGGCGCCAAGGCGCTCTCCAGTGTCGGCGCCTACCAGATCGAGGGTGAAGGCATCCAGCTGTTCGAGAAGATCGAGGGTGACTATTTCACCATCGTCGGCCTGCCGCTGCTGCCGCTGCTGAAGGAGCTGCGCGCATTGGGAGCCATCGATGGCTGAGAAAAAGGCCTTCGTCACCGGACATCCGATCGCCCATTCGCGCTCGCCGAAGATCCACGGCTATTGGCTGGCCAAATACGGCATCGACGGCAGCTACCAGGCGATCGACGTCGCGCCGGCGTATTTCGCCGCCTTTCTGAAATCTCTCGGCGAGAACGGCTACCGCGGCGGCAATGTCACCATTCCGCACAAGGAAGCCGCCTTCGCCGGCGTCGCCCGCCGCGACCATGCGGCCGATGAAATCCGCGCGGTCAACACGTTGTGGTTCGAGGATGGCCTTCTGTGGGGCGGCAACACGGACGCCTACGGTTTCGCCGCCAACCTCGACGACCAAGCGCCGGGCTGGGCGGTCAATGGACCGGCCGTGGTTCTGGGCGCCGGCGGCGCCTCCCGCGCGGTCATCCATGCGCTGAAAGAGCGTGGCATCAAGGATATCCGCATCGTCAATCGGACGCTCGCGAGAGCCGAGCAACTCAGCCGCCATTTCGGCGCCGGGGTCTCGGCGCATGGCGCGGGCGCGCTCAGTGAGCTGCTTGCCGATGCCGGCCTGCTCGTCAACACCACCTCGCTCGGCATGCATGGTGACGCGACGCTCTCCGCCGATCCGGCCGGCTTGCCCGGCCATGCCATCGTCACCGACATTGTCTATGTGCCGTTGGAAACGCCCTTGCTTGCCGCCGCCAGGGCGCGCGGCCTGAAGACGGTCGATGGTCTCGGCATGCTGCTGCATCAGGCCGTGCCCGGTTTCGAACGCTGGTTCGGCAGGAAACCCGAAGTGACGCCCGAATTGCGGCGCATGATCGTCGCCGACATCGAGGGCCGTCGATGATCGTGCTCGGCCTCACCGGATCGATCGGCATGGGCAAGTCCACCACGGCGAAAATGTTCGCCGAGGCCGGCGTGCCGGTGCATGATTCCGACGAGACCGTGCATCGCCTTTATTCCGGCAAGGCAGCCCCTCTGGTCGAGGCGGCCTTTCCGGGCACGACGCAAGCGGGCGCGGTCGATCGGGCCAAGCTTGCAGAGAAGGTGCTCGCCGATCCGGCCGCGCTGAAGCGGCTCGAGGCAATCATTCACCCGCTGGTGCGCGCCGACGCCGACGCGTTTCTCGCAACGCATCGCGCCGCCGCCGCGCCGCTCGCCGTGCTCGACATCCCGCTGCTGTTCGAAACCGGCGGCCGCAGCCGCGTCGACAAGGTCGTGGTCGTCACCGCGTCGCCCGAAGTCCAGCGCGCGCGCGTGCTTGCGAGGCCGGGCATGAGCGAGGAGAAGTTTTCATCCATCCTCGCCAGGCAGGTGCCCGACGCCGAAAAGCGTCGCCAGGCCGATTTCATCATCGACACCGGCCACGGCTTCGAAGCCGCGCGAAAGGCGGTCGAGGCGATCGTCGCCGAACTCTCAGGGGAAAAGTCCGACAAAGCCGGCTCCTGACATACAGCGCCGCGTCCGTTCGAACGCGCAAAGGACGCTGTAACGCTTTGATTTTGCGCATGATCCTTTTCCGAAAATCGATTCCGATTTTCGCAGGTCATGCGTTAGGCCGTCACCAGTCCCCATTGCCATTTTGTTCCGGTGTATGATTCTGCTCGTTTGGAAAGTGAACTGATTCGAATGCGTGAGATCATCTTCGATACGGAAACCACCGGCCTCGATTTGCGCGACGACCGCATCATCGAGCTTGGCGGCGTCGAGCTGGTCAACCGCTTCCCGACCGGCCGCACCTTCCACAAATTCATCAATCCGCAGGGGCGCGCGATCCATGCCGAGGCGCAGGCCGTGCACGGCATCAGCGCCGCCGACCTTGTCGGCAAGCCGACTTTCGCCGAAATTGCGCAGGAATGGCTGGACTTCACCGACGGCGCCCGGCTGATCGCCCACAACGCAACCTTCGATATCGGCTTCCTCAACCTCGAATTCAGCCGGCTCGAGCAAGCTGCCATCGATCCCGGCCGCGTGGTCGACACGCTGGCGCTGGCGCGCCGCAAGCATCCGATGGGACCGAACTCGCTCGACGCGCTCTGCCGGCGCTACGGCATCGACAACACCCGCCGCACCAAGCACGGCGCGCTGCTCGACTCCGAACTGCTGGCCGAGGTCTATATCGAGCTCATCGGCGGCAAGCAGGCGGCGCTGGTGCTGGAGTCCGTGGCGGTGCACATGAACGGCGCCGGCGAGGTGGCCGATATCGACATCTCGATCGGCGCCCGGCCCATCGCCCTGCCGCCGCGGCTCAGTGAAACGGATCGGGCGGCGCATGCCGGGCTGGTCGCGACGCTCGGCGAAAAGGCGCTGTGGCTGAAAGTGGCGGTGGGTTGAGGGCGCTATTGGCGCTGACGTTGGAGATTGGCCTCCGTGACGTCGTCATACTCGGGCTTGACTCGAGTATCCATGCCGTGACCTTTGCCGTAGGGTGCAACGGAGCAGAATTCTGTAACCGTCGCAACGCCTTGGCGTAACGGCATGGATTCCAGGGTCTGCGCGCGTCGCTCCGCTCCTTGCTCCGCCCTGGAATGACGACCGGGATGTAAGCCAATGGCTAATCGCGTCGCTTGACGCGCCCCACGATAAGGGTCACGGCATGGATCCTCGGGACAAGCCCGAAGATGACGGCCTCGTGTTGGCCTTCGCCGATAAACCTCATATGCGATTGCCCCTTGCTAATCCGTTCGCGATCTGTCGCGGCAAGCCATTGAACGGTTGGTGCTGTCGAAGGATCGCGTTAGTTTGATCGCGCGGGGCTACCGCGCCCAAACCCGCCTGCAAAGGACCGCGATGACCGGACCCAATCCCAACGTCAAGCATCCGATTGCGATGCATCCGCGCGTCGGTTTCCTGAAGGGATTGGTGACGTCGCCCAACATCGAGATCGGCGACTTCACCTACTATGACGACCCCGACGGTCCCGACAAATTCGCCGAGAAATGCGTGCTGCATCACTACGACTTCATCGGCGACAAGCTGATCATCGGCAAGTTCTGCGCCATCGCCGAAGGCGCGCGTTTTATCATGAACGGCGCCAACCACGCCATGTCGGGCTTCTCGACCTATCCGTTCAACATCTTCGGCCATGGCTGGGAGGAAGGCTTTGACCCGCAGACCTGGTCGAAGGAGATCCGCGGCGACACCACGATCTACAATGACG
>NZ_VFWS01000112.1:0-16777 GCF_006443065.1 Mesorhizobium sp. B1-1-5
AACCTGCACCGTTACAGCGCTTCGAGGTCACGGCATGGATCCTATGGTCTGCGCGTCGCTTCGCTCCTTGCTCCGCCATAGGATTGACGATCGCGACGGGCGTTTGAGTGAAATCCCTGCATGCGCGCACGCTCACACACAGCAGCGATCCCCACGAGCTAGTCCGCCGACAGGTCCGCCGTCCGGGCGAGCGCACTGCCAAAACCGTTGAGCGAGATGGTGAAGGAGATCGGCTGCGCAGTGTCGGCCGCCGTGGCGTTGACCTTCAGCGTGGTGCCGTTCTGCAGCAACGGCGTGATATTGGCATCGAACGTCACCGGTACCAGGCAACCTACCGCCTGGCAGGTGTTGAACTGCAACGTGCCGTCCAGCTTCTTGTCGTCGATTTCGAACGAGATCCCGTTGGCCAAGGCGAGCCCGAAGGGCAGCGCCAGCGTGCCGGCGGCGTCCTGGCCGGTCTTGGTCGTCAATTCGATCGCCAGCAGCCGCTGGCCGCTCTGCTTGTTGAACTGCTGATGCGACAGGCTGCAGACCTTGTTGGTGCCGGTGACCTGGCAGTTGACCGTCCAGTCGCCATGCGTTTCCGACAGCGCCGAGGCTCCGCCCGGCAGTTGCGGCTTGGCCGCCGCGCCGGTGGGCTGGGCCGCTGGAGCCACCTTGTCGGTCTTATTCTGCGCGGCAAGTCCCGCCGCCGGCACACCGGCGATGCAGGCGGTTGCCATCATCGCCGCGAGATACGCGTATTTCGTCCTCATGAGATCCCTTCTTGGCCGCCGCCCGCGTCAGCTAGAAGCTGACCTTCAGAGACGCGCTGACCGCATTCTGCTTGACCGTTTGCCGAAAGGCGTCGTTGTACCTGACAGCCAACCCGACGCCGTTGACGCCATCGAGCTCCAGCCCGGCGCCGACCCGATAGAGCGGCGAATCGATGGCTTCCGTCAAGTGCAATGCCGGATTGCCGGGCAGATTCTCGGCGGCGGCGAAACGCCCCTCGATCTCCCACTGCTTGGTGGAGAACTCGACGCCGGCCTTTCCGTAGATGCGGGAACTGGCGATGGCGCTGACCGGGATGTCGGCCCCGATCTCCAGCGCCGGCGTCGCGCCATAGTCTATCGCGCGGCTTGCGTGAGCCGCATCACGTTTCGCAGTTGCCCATAGCGTTATTGGCCATCCGCACTATATGAAACGCATGGTTTTTCGTATGGGAGCCTTGCGGATGCTTCGTCCGGTTGTTCTGGCAGGCGCCGTGCTGGCCGCCTCGGTTTGTCTGATTACGCCGTCTTATGCGCAGATCGTCGTCCCGACGAATCGCAACGCATTGGTGCAGCAGAATGAGCTGCAGCAGTTGCAGAACCGCTTGCAGCGGCAGCAATACCAGCAGCAGCAGCAAATCTATCGCGAGCTCGACCGGCCGGCCCCGCCCAGGCGCCAACCTGATGTGCCGGTATATGGCAACACCTGTCGGATGGAATCGGCCGGCAACATTATTTCCAGGGTTTGCCGCTGACATATTGTTCTTTTCAGTTTATTAGCCGACTTACTTACTGGCAAAATGCAGGATTGCAAGGGCGATGGTTCTAGAGCAATTCCAGGAAAAGTGTGACAAGGTTTTCCGTCGGGAATTGCGTCAAAACTAAAGAGATGGAGCGGTTCGCCGTTTCCGTGAAACGGTGAAACGCTCTAGGGTTTGCAGGAGAACAGGTTTTTGCCCACGCGGATAGCGTATGGCAAGGATGCTGCTCTGACCGGAATTTGGGATGGCAACGACCAAGAAGAAAGCAGTCCGCAGAGCCAGGAAAGGCCAACGGATCCGCCAGGTGGCGGCCATTCCGTATCGGGTGCGAGAAGACGGCAATCTCGAAGTGTTGCTGGTCACCTCACGCACCACGCGGCGCTTCATCGTGCCAAAGGGCTGGCCGATGAAGGGCAAGAGCGGGCGCAGGGCGGCAACGATCGAAGCCCGCGAGGAAGCCGGCGTGCTCGGCAGGACGCTGAAGCAGCCTGCCGGCACCTATTCCTATTGGAAACGCATGCCCGACGGCTTCATTCGCGTCGACGTTGTGGTCTATCTGCTCGAGGTCGCCGAGGAGCTTGTCGACTGGCAGGAAGCCGCGAACCGGCAGCGCGCATGGCTTCCGGCGGACGACGCCGCCCTGCTCATTGACGAACCGGACCTTTCCACGCTGCTGAGGGATTTGACCGTTCCGTCAGCAAACGCAGCATAAGCAACCATCTATTCAGTAGCGTCCGGCCGTACCGGCGTGCCGGCCCACGGCCGCGGCTTCGGATGCGCGACCTCATTCGCTGCTTGACTCATGCATATCCCAATGGTTATACGTCAATCAATAGCCAACGGGTTATCGGTTAGAAATGACGACTGCGCATGATATGCTGTTCAGGACGCTCGCCGATCCGACGCGACGCGCCATCTTCGAACGGCTCTGCCGCCAGGGCGAGCAGACGGTCGGAGCCCTGACCGCCCAGGCCGGGGTGTCGCAGCCGGCGGTGTCGAAGCATCTGGGCGTCCTCAAGGAGGCGGGACTGGTGCGCGACCGCCATGAGGGCCGCCAGACCCATTACAGCGCCCAGCTCAAGGCGCTCGCGCCGTTGATGGACTGGACGCGCGACATGGCGGGGTTTTGGGAAAGCCGTTTCGACGATCTGGAAGACCTGCTCAAAAGGATGGATCAATGAATGAGGCCGCAACGCGCTCCGTCATCGTCGAGCGCGAGATACCTTTTCCGCCGGAAAAGATCTGGCGCGCGCTCACCCAACCGCATCTCATCGAGGAGTGGCTGATGAAGAACAGCTTCAAGCCGGTCGTGGACCATCGCTTCAATATGAGCGCCGAATGGGGCGGCGTCGACTGCCAGGTGCGGACGGTCGAGCCCAACCGGACCCTGTCCTACAGCTGGGACACCAAGGATCTCGAGAGCGTGGTCACCTGGACGCTCACCCCGACGGGCAAGGGCACGCATTTGCGGATGGAGCAGGTCGGCTTCCGCACCGACCAGGAGCCGTATTACCGCGGCGCCACGGTGGGCTGGAAGCGCAACTTCACGGCCCTGGAGCAGCTGCTTTCGCGGATCGATTGACGTCCGCCGAAGCCTCAAAAGACAGACACGGTCCCGGCGGGGCGGCAAACCGCGAGCGTAAGCAATGGAGGCACGAAAATGAAGATCAAGCTGACCAGCATCTATGTCGACGACCAGGAAAAGGCTCTTGGCTTCTATACCGAAATTCTGGGCTTCACCAAGAAGGCCGACTTCACCAATGGGCCGTTTCGCTGGCTGACTGTCGTCTCGCCTGACGATCCGGACGGCACCGAACTGCAGCTGGCCCTCAACGACAATCCGGCGGCAAAGACTTATCAGCAGGCCATCTTCAAGCAAGGCCAGCCGGCGCTGATGCTGTTCACCGACGACATCAAGAGCGATCATGAGCGCATCAAGGCCAATGGCGGCAGTTTTGCCATGGCGCCGACCGCGGTGACCGGCGCGACCATCGCGCAGCTCAACGACACCTGCGGCAACCTCATTCAGCTTTCGCAGCTGGCGCGCTGGTAGAGAGCTCGATCCGTATCGTCATTTGCAAGGGAGGTTATATTGAACTGGAGCAAGTGGATCAGGCAGCTTCACCGCTGGCTTTCGATCATCTTCACCGTCACCGTCATTGCCAATTTCGCTGCCATGGCCATGGGCCCGCCGCCCGCCTGGATCGTCTATTCGCCGTTGATTCCGCTTTTCCTGCTGCTGTTCAGCGGCCTCTATATGTTCGTGCTGCCCTATGCCGCCAGATGGCGCGGGGAGCCGGCGGGCGAGCGCGCGGGATCGGCCTGATGGCAAAGACGAAATCGAAGGCTGCCGAGTCCGCGGACGCGAAACCTGTCCTGCTTTCGGGCGGCAACCCGCAGATCGCCAAAGGCTATGGCGATGCTCCGGTGCAGGCCTATATCGCGGCGATGCCGGGCTGGAAGAGCGAGGTCGGGCGCCGGCTCGACCAGCTCATCATGCAGGCCGTCCCTGGTGTGCAAAAGGCCGTCAAATGGAACTCTCCCTTCTACGGCATGGAAGGCGACGGCTGGTTCCTTGGCATCCATTGCTTCGCCAAATACATCAAGGTGGCGTTCTTCCGCGGCCTGTCGCTGAAGCCGGTGCCGCCTGTCGAATCCAAGAGCAAGGACACACGCTATTTCCACATCCACGAGAACGAGCCGATCGACGAGGAGCAGTTCGTCTCCTGGGTGAAGCAGGCAAGCCAGCTGCCCGGCGAACGGATGTAAGCGCACGAAAAATCAAGCGCCGTCTCCCCGAAAGGGCCATGGTGGCGAACTCTTATCCAGCATCGAGGAGAACCGGACATGCAACTAGGCGACGTACAGGACGGCAAGTCTGCGTCCGAACTGATCGACGGACGGATCAGGGAGCTGGGCGACTGGCGGGGCGAGACGCTTGCCCGGCTCCGCGCTCTTATCAGGGAGGCAGCGCCCGAAGTCGTCGAGACATGGAAATGGCGCGGCGTGCCGGTCTGGGAGGATGCCGGCATGATCTGCACCGGCGAGACTTACAAGGCTGTCGTCAAGCTGACTTTCGCCAAAGGCGCGGCGCTGCCCGATCCCAAGAAGCTCTTCAACTCCAGCCTGGAAGGCAACACCCGGCGCGCCATCGATTTCAAGGAAGGCGACAAGATCGACGCCGACGCCCTGAAGTCGCTCGTCCGCGAGGCCGTGGCCCTCAACAAATCCAAGACCAGGCGCTGAGACGCGACTGTCGCGCGGCGCTATCGGATTGATGTTGCCGGCTTTTTCTTCCGCGCCCGTGCACCGTAAATCGATACTATGCACGAAATATCGGCATCAAGCGCGTAAGCGTCCTTCTGTTGCCGAGCAATAACTCATGAAACAAATACTGGGCAAATTTATCGACTGTTAATCCAGGCACGTTATTTGGATTGATGTCGCCAGTAACCGGACGGCATGTGGGGAAGAACATCGTCTCAACCGGCGGATCAGCCAGTCGGACAGACACCGAGGGGGCCTGCGCACGCGCCATGGGAATGGGATGAAGCTCTCATCGACCGATGCTGCCCCGCGCCTCATCGGGCTGGTCTGGCCCT
Organism: Mesorhizobium sp. B1-1-5; assembly: GCF_006443065.1. NCBI lineage: Bacteria > Pseudomonadati > Pseudomonadota > Alphaproteobacteria > Hyphomicrobiales > Phyllobacteriaceae > Mesorhizobium > Mesorhizobium sp. B1-1-5. Next base: position 5,116 of record NZ_VFWS01000112.1, read on the forward strand.
TCGTCGCGGTCGTCCTGATCCAGGCGCTGGTTGCGACCCTCAGCCTCCACACGTTGTCAGCCGTCCGCGCCTATGTCGGCGGCGAAAGCCAATGGTCGAAGGGGCAGAAGCACGCCATCTATTTCCTCAGCCTTTATGCCGACACCGGCCGGGAAGAGTATTTCAGCGAATATCGCCAGGCCATCGCCGTGCCGCTGGCCGATCGAACCGCGCGGCTTGCGCTCGAACAGCCTGAGCCCGACACGAATGCGGCCAGGCTTGGCTTTCTCGGTGGCAACAACCATCCCGACGATGTCGCCGGCCTGATCTGGCTGTTCCGGAATTTCCGCGGCGTCAGCTATCTCGACACGGCGATCCGGCACTGGACGGCTGCCGACGAGATGATCCTCGCCATCGAAAGACTTGGCGACGACATGCATCGCAGGCTCGTAAAAGGGCCGCCATCGTCAGCCGAGATCGCTCTCTGGAAAGTGCAAATCCACCAGATCGACCACCAGATCGGGCCGCTCGCCAAGGCCTTCTCCGACAGTCTCGGCGAGGGGTCGCGCTTCATCAAGACGGCGCTGACGGCGGCCAATCTCGCGACAGCCGCGCTGCTTATCCTGCTCGCCGTCTGGCGCACGCGAAAGCTGATGAAACAGCGTCAGGCATTTCAGACAGCCCTCAGCGCCGAGCGCGAGCGGGCTCAGATCACATTGGCCTCGATCGGCCAGGCCGTCATCAGCACCGATGCCGAGGGGCGGCTGGACTACATGAATGCTGGAGCGGAAAGGCTGCTTGCCTGCTCTTTAGCCGCCGTCAAAGGCAGGTCGGTCGCCTCGTTGTTCCGGCTCGTGGACAAGGACAGTGGCGTCGAGGAGACCGATCTGATCCCGCGCCTGCTGGCGGGCGAGCCGCGCCGCTCCAATGTTCGCCCGCAGCTTCTGGAGCGCCCCGACGGTTCGGTCGTGCCGGTGGCGCTGAACGGCGCTCCGCTGATCGTTTCCGGCTCGATCCTGGGTTGCGTCCTGGCCCTGCAAGACATGACGCGCGAGCAGGACTATATCGAGCGCCTTTCGTGGCAGGCATCGCATGATGCGCTGACCGGTCTCGTCAACCGCCGCGACTTCGAGAAGCGTCTGGCGAGCGCGATCTCCGAAGCGCCGGAAAGATCGCGCCGGCACGCGCTGATGTATCTCGACCTCGATCAGTTCAAGCTGGTCAACGATACCTGCGGCCACGCCGCCGGCGACCAGCTGCTGCGCCAGATCTCGGCGCTGCTCGCCAACGAGCTGCCGCCCGGCGACATCCTGGCGAGACTGGGCGGCGACGAGTTCGGCGTGCTGCTCTTCGATTGCGATGCCGATTGCGCCGCCGCCACCGCCGAACGGTTGCGCGCCACGGTCCAGGATCTGCACTTTTCCTGGGAAGGGCGTCCCTTCAACATCAGCGTCAGCATCGGCATGGTCGAAGTAGCCAATGTCGGCATGACGCTGGAGGAAGTGCTGCGCGCCGCCGACGTCGCCTGCTACATGGCCAAGGAAAAGGGCCGCAACCGCGTCCAGCTCCACAGTGACGGCGACAGGGCGCTGCGCGAGCGCTTCGGCGAGATGGCCTGGGTGCAGCGCCTGCATGCCGCGCTGGATGAGAACCGCTTCCGGCTGCATGCGCAGGAGATCGCGCCGCTGCGGGACGATGCTGCCGAGCCGGGCGCGCATGTCGAAATCCTGCTCAGGCTGACCGACGAGGACGGCAGCTTCGTCACCCCGCAGAGCTTCATCCCGGCGGCGGAGCGCTATGGACTGATGCCGGCGATCGACCGCTGGGTGGTGCGCAACGCCTTCGCCATATTGGCGTCGCGACGCACCGATCCGCGCGCGACACCGATATCCACCTGCGCGATCAATCTCTCCGGCGCCACTTTCGGCGACGAGACGTTTCTCGGCTTCATGCGCGAGCAGTTCGCCGCGCACGCCATTGCGCCCGAGACGATCTGCCTGGAGATCACCGAGACCAGCGCCATCGCCAATCTGACCGAGGCCATGCGCTTCATCGCCGATCTGCGCGGGCTGGGCTGCCGCTTCGCGCTCGACGATTTCGGCTCCGGCATGTCGTCCTTCGCCTATCTGAAGCATCTGCCGGTCGACTACCTCAAGATCGACGGCGGCTTCGTCAAGGACATGCTCGACGACCGCATCGACCGCGCGATGGTCGAGATGATCCATCACATCGGCAAGGTGACGGGAAAACGCACCATCGCCGAATTCGTCGAAAGCGATGGCATCGTCGAAGCCTTGAAGGCGATCGGCGTCGATTACGCGCAGGGCTATGCAATAGCGAGGCCCCAGCCATTCGATGCGACGACGGTGCTGGGCAGCCGTCCAGGTGCAAAGGCGGACGCGTGGAACGGAGTGGCAGGGGCGTTGCGCCGCAAGGCGGGTTAAGCGCTTCCTTTTCCGGATCCGGCCTGCCGTTCCAACAGGATCGTCGGCTTCTCGTGATAGGTGGTCCGCAAAATCTCTTTATAGCCGTTCCTTTCGGCCACCTTCTGCGAAGCGCCGTTTTCCGGATCGATGATGCAGACAGTTCTTGCCTGTCCGAACGTCTCGTCGCCCCAGGCGACGATCCGCCCCACGACTTCGCTCGCAAGCCCTTGGCCACGCGCCTCCGAGGCCAGCGCCCAGCCGGCCTCCGGCACGCCTTCGAGAGACGGCACGATCTCGCGCTTCAGGTCGTGGAAGCCGGCCTCGCCGATGAAGCGCCCCGTCGCCTTGCCCTCGATCGCCCAGAATCCATAGCCGATCAGCGACCATAGGCCGGCATGGCGCAGGAAGCGCATCCAGCTCTCCTCGCGCGTGCGCGGCTTGCCGCCGATGAAACGGGTGACGGCGGGCTCCGCCCACATGGCGGCATAGGTTTCAAAATCGTCCAGCCTGTGCGGCCGTAAAACGGTGCGCGCCGTTTCGAGAAGCGGCACGCCGGCTTCCGTCTTGATGCTCATGGCATTGCCCTCCATCGACGCGACAGCGCTTAGCAAAACAGCACGCTCGATCAAGAGCCAGGCCAATGCGTTGGCTCTTCCAGCCATAACGGCCATGGCACGGCTGCATCGCTATGGGCTTTTCGCCCGGCGATGCTAGTTTGCGCGCGAAGCCGACCAGAAACGCAAATCGACCGAAGGAAGAACCACGGACACCACAGACCTGTTGCTGGCGATCGCGCATCACCTTCTGGTGTTCTCGCTGGCCGGCATCATCGGCGCCGAGTTCGTGCTGGTGCGCGGCGATCTGGCAGCGGCGACGCTGAAGCGCCTTGCCGGCATCGACCGCCACTACGGCATCATCGCCGCGCTGATCGTCATCGTCGGCATCTGCCGGGTGTTCTTCGGTCTGAAAGGCTGGGAATTCTACGTCTACAATTGGGTGTTCTGGGCAAAGATGGCGGCCTTCGTCATCGTCGGCCTGCTGTCGATTGTGCCGACCATGCGCTTCCTCTCCTGGAACAGGCAGGCGAGCGGCAATCCGTCTTTCGCGGTGCCGGCGGCGGAACTGGCCTCGGTGAAGAACTATGTCCGCGCCGAGGGCTTTATCTTCCTGCTCATTCCGGTTTTCGCAGCGGCCATGGCGCGCGGCTACGGATATTAAAACTTTACTGAGTCAGACGGCCTCGACTGGAAACGTCTCATCCAGCGGCGCGATCGGCACCAGCGGGGCGGGCACGTCGGTGGTCTTTTCCTTTGACTTGCAGATGTCGGCGATGACGCAGATCGGGCAATCGGGCTTGCGCGCCTTGCAGACATAGCGGCCATGCAGGATCAGCCAATGATGCGCATGGCGCATATAGTCGGCGGGGATGACCTTGAGCAGCCCCTGCTCGACCTGTTCCGGCGTCTTGCCGGGCGCCAGCCCGATCCGGTTGCCGATGCGAAAGATATGCGTGTCGACCGCCATGGTGTGCTGGCCAAAGGCGACGTTGAGCACGACATTGGCGGTCTTGCGCCCGACGCCCGGCAGCTTCACCAGCTCGTCGCGATCCTGCGGCACCTCGCCCGCATGGTCTTCGATCAACGCCTTCGACAGCGCGATCACGTTCTTGGCCTTGTTGCGCCACAGACCGATGGTGCGGATATAGTCGCCGACCTTGGCCTCGCCCAATGCCAGCATCTTGGCCGGCGTGTCGGCCGCGGCGAACAGCGCCTTCGTCGCCTTGTTGACGCCGGCGTCCGTCGCTTGCGCCGACAGCACCACTGCGACCAGCAGAGTGAAGGCGTTGACATAGTCGAGCTCGCCTTTCGGCTCAGGCCGCTGCACGGAAAAGCGCCGGAATATCTCATGCACCTCGGCGGGGCTGTAGAGCGACCGCGTGGCGGCTTTTCGCGGCCGTCGACCAGGCGCCCGGCCGCCGCCCGGGATAGCGGGCTGAGGTTTTTTGACAGCTGCGGATTTTTTCGACTTGGGAGGCGCCATTTCCCTCCTATAATATTCCCTCATGAGCGACACAAACGCCTCGTTCCAGGCCGACGAGCCATTTTTCCAGGCCTTGCTGACGCCGCACCGCTCGCTCGGCCGCACCGGCTTCCTGATCCTGATGGGAGCGCTTCTGTTCGGCTGGGCGGTCACCGGCGCTTTCTTCCTGGCCCATGGCGCATGGCCGGTGTTCGGCTTCTTCGGCCTCGACGTGATCGCCGTCTACATCGCTTTCCGCGCCAATTACCGGGCTGCGCGCGCCCGCGAGGAAATCTCGGTCTCGCGCACCAGTCTCGACATTCGCAAGACAGCGCCTTCCGGCCGCTCGGAAAACCATCGCTTCAACCCGTTCTGGACGCGGTTCTCGATCGCCCGCCACAGCGAGATCGGCATCACCAAGATGGCCGTCGAGGCGCAAGGCAAGAGTGTCGCGATTGGCGGCTTCCTCAATCCCGACGACCGCGAAAGTTTTGCTACCGCCTTTTCGCGCGCGCTGGCGACCGCCAAGACGCGCTGATGCGTAAGCGTTTCAGAACCGGTAGCGCAGCAGCCTGCCGACCTTGCGCATCGCGGGGATAAGCCTCCAGAGGCCAACGAACAGACGCGCGGACCAGCCCAGGCGCGCCCCTTGCTCCGGCTTGTAGGACGGAACCTCGCCGATGAAGCGAAGTTTCGGGATGGCCCGCTCCAGTTCGCGCGGATCCTCAATGGCCCAATGGACTTCGGCGCCCGTTGCCTTCAAGGCAGGGCTGAGACGCATCAGCTTCAGTCCGAAACGGCTGTAGGCGTCGAACATCAACTCGCCGCCGGCCAGATGCGAGACAAGCCGCGCAAACAGCCGCGGCCCCTCGTCGGCGGCGAGATACGGCGTCAGCCCCTCGGCCACGATCATTGCCGGGCGATTGCGCGGCACCTCGGCCAGCCAGCCCGGTTCGGTAACCGACGAAGCGATCAGATGATACTGGTCCCTGCACGGATAAAGCCTGCGCCTGAGCGCGACGACGTCGGGATAATCGACGTCGAACCAATCGATGCCTTTCGGCGGATCGACCCGGAAGATCCGCGTATCGAGCCCGCATCCCAGATGCAGCACGATCGCATCCGGATATCGCGCAAGGAAATCGCGGACGCGGACGTCCAGTGTCTTCGCCCTGATTGCAAATCCCAGCCCGAGATTGCCGTCGACCTTGAGCCTTGAGAAATCATAGTCGATCCTGCGCACCGCCTCGTCGGCGAAGTGATCCTGGAGCAGCGAATTGGGCAGCCGGCTCTCCAACGCCTTGCCGTAGAGTGTCATCAGCAAGGTCTCCCTTGCCCCGGTCAGATCAACCTTTTCGACGGCCATGATCGTCCTCTTCGGCGCGAAGCTGACTCTATCTGGGTGCGGATGGCGGGAAGGCAAGTTTCGGGTGGTGGCAAAGCTCTGGAGGACCGATATTCGCGATCAAGGAGATATTGCCATGAACGCTCAGATGACCATGAATACGCGGATGAAACCAACCGCGATCCTTGAGAACGACATCACGCCGGAAGGCAGCGACTATGACGTCGTGCGCCGCGCCATCGAGAAGATCAGCCTCGACTATCGCGACCAGCCCTCGCTCGAGGTCCTGGCCGAGGAAGTCGGCGAGACGCCGACCGGCCTGCAGAAACTGTTCACGCGCTGGGCCGGACTGTCGCCCAAGGCCTTCCTGCAGGCGGTGACGCTCGACCACGCGCGCAGGCTGCTGGATTCAGGCATGCCGCTCCTGGAGACCTCGTTCGAGCTCGGCATGTCCGGTCCCGGCCGGCTGCACGACCTCTTCGTCACCCATGAGGCGATGTCGCCCGGCGACTATAAGACCCGGGGCGCGGGTCTCACCATCCGCTACGGCTATCACATCTCGCCTTTCGGCATCGCGCTGATCATGGTCACCGACCGGGGCCTCGCCGGCCTCGCCTTCTGTGACGCCGGCGGCGAGCGGGCTGCCTTCGCCGACATGTCCGGCCGCTGGCCGAACGCGACCTATGTCGAGGACATGTCCGCCACCCAGGCTTATGCCGCGCGGGTCTTCGATCCGACGCAATGGCGCGCCGACCAGCCGCTGCGCGTGGTGATGATCGGCACCGATTTCCAGCTTCGCGTCTGGGAAGCATTGCTGCGCATCCCGATGGGCAGGGCCTGTACCTATTCCTCGATCGCGGCAAGCATCGGCGCACCAAGCGCGAGCCGGGCCGTGGGCGCGGCGGTGGGCGCCAACCCGATGTCGTTCGTGGTGCCCTGCCACCGGGCGTTGGGCAAGTCCGGCGCGCTCACCGGCTATCACTGGGGCCTGACGCGCAAGCGCGCCATCCTCGGTTGGGAAGCGGGACAAGTGACGTCCTGAAAACAATCGATTTTTTCGCACCCTTGCGAAAAACCGCGTATCAAAATATAAAGGGGCACAAGCCAAACAAATAAACAGCCTTGTTCATGAATGCAACCGGCGACAACCTCTGGTTATTGCCGGCTTTCTTTGAAGTTGCTTTCTGCTGTTATTTCACTTAACGCTAAATTAACCACGATAAAGAGAAGATAACCCCAAATTGAGCCGCATTATCCGGCTCGAAAGCGGGGTCTCAATGAAGTTCTTTCGCGCCGTCATGGCTGCGAGCGTGCTCGCCGCCTGCGCCGGCCAGGCAGCATCGGCGGCCACCACCGGAAATGTGCTGTTCAATGGTACGATCACCGCGACCTGCACGGTCACGATCAACTCCAACGGCACGATGACCGTCAGCAGCAATCTTCAGTCGCTGAGCTCGCATAATGCCGGCGGCTCAGCCGGCAGCGCTCAGGTCGATACCACGGGCGGCGTCTCGCTCAGCGTAGACCCGGTAACCACGACGACCGTGCCGGCCTCGGACGTTACGGCGACGACATGGACCCCCACCTTCGCCACTTCCGGCGCTCAGACGATTGCCGAAACCGGCACTGCGACGGCCCTGACGGTGCCAGGCACATCCACGGTCGCCGTCAATCTTGCCGGCACCAAGAGCGGCACGAACCGCTTCTCCGCCGGCAACTACCAAGCAACGGTGACGCTGCGCTGCGAATAGTCTTGTCGCGAAAGGAGTGATCCTTGAGAACGATTGCAATTCTGGCGGCGGGCCTGACTGCCGTGCTGTTTCCCATCGCCGCGACCGGCCAGTCGATGACGCCGATGCGGGGCGAGGTGCGATCCTTCGCGGATGCCTTCGCCGTTCGTGTCTTCCCAGGCAACCCGTATAATCAGCGCATACGTGTCGAGGTTCATGTCTATGACCAGGATTTCCAGCCGGTCGACGCCAAGATCACGCCAAGCGCCTTCCTTCTGGCCGGCCAGGCGTCGCGTCCGGTTCTGGTGGTCGTCCCGTTCGACGGCGCCAACGAGCGTAAGGTGCGTATCTGTACCGAGAGTATCCCCTTTCCAAGCGAGCAGACCCAGATAAGGGCACAGATATGCGGAAAGTTTTTCGGGCATCGCAGGTTCTGATCTTGTCCCTGCCGTCCGCCTTGGCTGTCGTAAGTCAGGGGCTTGCCGAGGACATCCTGAACCTGAATCAGAACCAGACCGGTTTCAGCCTGCCCGGCGTCAGCCTGCCTCAGGGCCAGGACGAGGTTCATGCCAGCGACGGCACGACCTGCCGCTCAGCCGTCTCGGGCAGCGGCGCCTATTTCGACCTCGGCGTCATCCGGGGCAACAACAGCGGCAATCAGGCCAATAGCGACATCGCCACATACGGCCGCGTGGTGATCCCGATCGGGCGGACGCCGAAACGCGTCGATTGCAGCCGCCTCTACGAGTTGGAAGTCGAGCGCCTGCAGCTTGAATTGAAGCTCCTGAAAATGGGCCTTGGCGCCGATGGTCAGACAACGGGGAGCACGACGAGCACCGCTGCCACGGCTTCCGAGGCTCCTACGGCTCGCTCGGCCGCATCGGCAGGATGGGCCAACGAAGGCTGGAGCATTCGAGGCACAACCGGCAATGAAACGAAAAAGAAGCGGAAATAGCCGCGCGCTGCTTGCGATGGCAGCGCTTGCCGGCTTCTGTCTCCCGGCACAGGCGGCGATCATCGGCACCTGCACCATCATGATCGGTGCCTCGGGAACGATGAAGTCGAACCCGTCTATCAACATATTCGGTTCCAGGCAGGCGGGCGGGTCGAGCGCCGGTGCAACCATCATCGCGAACTCGACACTGTGTTCGATCCTGAACCTGCTAGACTGCTATACCGTCTCCGCGCCGGCGCCGATCGCCTTCACCTCGGCTCCGAGCGGCGGCGACACCGACGTCTCTTTCGCCTCCGTCTTCCGCCTCGACGGCTCGGGATTGGATAACCCGGGCAGCTCGCCGCAAAAGCTGACCAACGGCACCCATACGATCCAGGTCGATCTAACCGCCACGAAGTCGCCGGGCATCTTCCCGGCGGGCAGTTACCAGGCGGAGGTCACTGTGCGTTGCGAATGATGCTGTGGGCCAGATCGCGCCAGCGACGACATGATCTGGCAACCGGCGGGCTTTGCGGCTAGCTTCGCGCCCAGCCTGCAATTTCAGGGGAAAAACACTTCATGTATTTCCCCTGGAATTGCGCAAGAAAGCAGAAGTCTTGGAGCAGGTCCGCCTTTCAGCACAGGCTGACCCGCTTCACCGGGAGGCAGTTTTTTGATTATCGTTGTCGGTTCGATCAACCTCGACCTCATCGCCAATGTCGACCGCTTGCCGGAACCCGGCGAGACGGTGCGCGGCTCCGGCTTCGCCACCGCGCCCGGCGGCAAGGGCGCCAACCAGGCCCTGGCCGCGGCTCGCGGCGGCGCGCAAGTGCGCATGGTAGGCGCGGTCGGCAAGGATAGTTTTGCCGCCGAGGCGCTCGCCCTTCTCAGGGCCGGCAATGTCGATCTGTCCGGTGTCGGCCAGAGCTTCGCTTCCACCGGCACGGCGTTGATCCTGGTCGGCGGCGACGGGGAAAATGTCATCGCCGTCGTGCCGGGCGCCAATGATTCGGTTGTGCCGGGCGATGTCGCCAAGGCCTATCTCAAGAAAGGCGACGTCGTTCTCTTGCAGCACGAGATCCCGTTGCAGACGGTTGAGGCCACGCTCGACGCGGCGCGCGCGGCGGGCGCCGTCAGCGTGCTCAACACCGCCCCCTTCCGTGCCGAAGCCGCCGGCCTCCTCGGCAAGGCCGACTATGCGGTCGCCAACGAAACCGAATTCGATCTCTATGGCGAGGCGCTCGCGCTTTCGGGACGCGACCGCCCGGCCCGCATGCGCGACTATGCCAAAAAGACGGGCCGCATCATCGTCGTCACGCTCGGCGGCGACGGGGTGCTGGCCGCCACGCCGGGCGATTTCCTTGCCGTCCCGGCGCTGAAGATCACCCCGGTCGACACGGTCGGCGCCGGCGATACGTTTTGCGGCTATTTCGGCGCCGGCCTGGCGTCCGGCCAGTCGCTTGAGGAAGCGCTTGCCCGCGCCGCCGTAGCCGGCTCGCTCGCCTGCCTGAAACCCGGCGCGCAGCCGGCGATTCCTTTGGCAAAGGATGTCGACGCAGCCTTGGCGGCGGCGCGGTAGCGGCCATGCGTCCGGTCACAAAACATGCAGTGCCGCCGGCCGGCGATATCTGCCGCCTCTCCGCCGTCGAGCTCGCCGGCGAGATCAGGCAGCGCAATTTGTCGGTGCGCGAGGTGGCCGGCGCCTTCCTCGACCGCATCGAGGCGGTAAACCCGCTGGTCAACGCCATCGTCTCGCTGCGCGGGCGCGCCGATGTCCTTGCCGAGGCCGACAGGGCCGATGGCGATCTGGCGCAAGGCGGCGGGGCCGGATCGCTGTACGGCCTGCCGATCGCCATCAAGGACCTTGCCCAGACCAAGGGGCTCAGAACCACCTTCGGCTCGCCGATCTTCGCCGATTTCATTCCCGACACGGACGACTTCTTCGTCGAGCGCGTCCGCAAGGCCGGCGCGATCATCATCGGCAAGACCAATGTTCCAGAATTCGGCCTCGGCTCCAACACCTACAATCCGGTTTTCGGGCCGACACTCAACGCCTTCGACCCGGCGCTGACCGCCGGCGGCTCGAGCGGCGGCGCGGCGGTGGCGCTGGCGCTCGACATGGTGCCGGTCGCCGACGGCAGCGACTTCGGCGGTTCGCTGCGCAATCCGGCGGCCTATAATAACGTCTACGGCTTCCGCCCCTCGCAGGGCCTTGTGCCTGCGGGCCCGGACGTCGATGTCTTCCATTCCCAGATGGGCGTCGAGGGGCCGATGGGCCGCAACATTCGCGATGTCGCGCTGCTCCTCGACGAACAGGCCGGCTATCACCCGCATGCGCCGCTTTCGCACGACAAGACGGGCTCGTTCCTTGAAGGTTTGCGGACCAAAGCGTCAGGCGGCCGCATCGCCTGGCTGGGCGACCTCGGCGGCCGCCTGCCGACGGAGCCCGGCGTGCTCGACCTTTGCGAGGCCGCGCTTGCCCGCTTCGCCGATGCTTCCTTCCACAGCGAGGCCTTGGTGCCGGGTGTCGACTTCGAGGCGCTGTGGCAGGCTTTTGTCACCTTGCGCCAGGCGAGCAGCGGCTGCGGGCTGAAGGCGCACTACGACGACCCGGCAAAACGCGGGCTTCTGAAGCCTGAGGCCGTCTGGGAAGTGGAGCAGGCGATGCGCCTGACCGCGCCGCAGATCCATGCCGCGACCGTCCGGCGCACCTCCTGGCACAGGACGCTGCTTGCGCTGTTCGAGCGCTTCGACCTGATAGCGCTGCCCACCGCCCAGGTCTTCCCCTTTGACGTGACCACCCACTGGCCGCGCGAGGTCGCGGGGCAGGCCATGGACAGCTATCACCGCTGGATGCAGGTCTCGGCCTTTGCCACGCTGGGCGGCTGCCCGGCGCTCAACGTGCCAGCTGGCTTCGATGAGAAGGGCCGGCCGATGGGCATGCAGTTGATCGGCCGCCCGCGCGGCGATCTCGCCGTGCTCAAGGCCGGCGCCGCCTACGAGGCGACCCTGCCATGGGCGGCGGGGGCCGCATGACGGGCCGCCCTGCCCGACCAGCTTGCGCCGGCGTCAATCCCGTGCATTGATCGCGATCCGCCCAAAGTCGGCGCTGTCCTGTTCGAGGGAAATGATGTCGCTGGAACTCTACGCCACCTATGTCGTCGCCTGCATCATCATCATCCTGGTGCCGGGGCCCACGGTCACGCTGATCATCGCCAACAGCATCCGC
>NZ_VFWS01000113.1:0-16740 GCF_006443065.1 Mesorhizobium sp. B1-1-5
CAGTTCCCCAGTTCCTCAATTCCCCAGTTCCCCTTTCCTCGCCTGCCGCGCCGTCGCCAGGGCTACGCCAAGGGTCGCGATCGCCATGCCGGCGATCTGCAGCAGATTGAGCTGTTCGTTGAAAAGCAGCCAGGCGATGACCGCCGTTACGGCCGGCACCAGGTAGAACAGCGAGGCGACCTTCGACATCTCACCGTCCCTGATCATCACCATCAACAGGAATATGGCGCCGATCGACAGCACCAGGACCAGCCAGGCCATGGCGAAGATCAGCTCGCCATTGACGGTGACGGCGCGGGTCTCGAAGGCGAGCGAGCCTAGGATCATCACGGCGGAGCCGCCGACATACTGCCACATCGTCGCCGACACCAGATCGCCGCCGGAGGCATAGCGCTTCTGCCAGATGGTGCCGGCGCTCATGCCGAGCACGGAGACGAGCGAAGCCGTCAGTGTCGCCGGCGTGACGCCGCCGCCCAGCGCGCCCAGCTTCGGCCACAGCACGATGACGACGCCGAGAAGGCCGACGGCGAGGCCGGCCCAATGGCGCGGCAGGATCGCTTCGCCGAGGAACTTTCCGGCGAGCACGGCGGTGATCAACGGCTGCAGGCCGACAATCAGGGCCGATAGGCCGGCCGGCATGCCCCTGTGGATCGCCCAGAAGACGGCGCCGAGATAGACGCCATGCATGAGGACGCCGGCCACCGTCGCGTGCAGCGCCTCTTCGCGCGTCGCCTTGCGCGAGCCAAGCAGAACGGTCAGCCCCGCAAACAGGATCGCCGCGATCACGAAGCGGATGGCAAGGAAGGTGAAGGGTTCCGCCCAGGGCATGGCATAGCGCGCGCCGATGAAGCCGGTCGCCCACAGAACGACGAAGGAGGCGGGAATGAACCGCTTGATGCTCTGCATGGGGAAGGCTGCCGGGATGAACGGTTGATGACGGCAATTGCTCTAATGCCGTTCAATCCCGCAAGCAAAACGAAACGGTTGATCCATAAGCTAAGTTGAATTCATCAAACCGTGCCAACAGGGGCATGGCGCGTCGCCGCGCCATGGTAAGGCATGTTTTTGCATCTGGACACGACCTGGCTGTTGTTCGCCTTCGCGATCATCGCCGCCTTCGGCTTCTTCTTCGGCACGGCGCTCGACGCGATCATGAAGGAGAGCGGCTTCGGCCCGACCGGCAACACGCTGCTGTTCATCTTCGGCTTTTTCGTCGCGGTGGGGATCGCCAACAAGCATGGCATCAGCCTGAGCGATCTCAAGCTGGCGGTGGCCTGCGGGCTGGGCGGAGCCTTTGTCTTCATCAGCGTGCTGGCGCTGATCAAGGCCGGGATGGCGCGCCTCTAGCCGGCTAGAAGCCGACCAATCTTCTGACGTCCTGCGGCGACATGCCGGCCTCGCGGAGGGAGGCCAGGCCGGTGTCCTTGAAGCTCTTTGACAGTTTCCTGCCGTCCGCACCGAGGATCAGGCGGTGGTGGAAATAGCGCGGCTGCGGCAGGCCGAGCAGTTGCTGCAGCAGGCACTGCACCCCGGTCGCCGAATAGAGGTCCTGGCCGCGCACGACATGGCTGACACCCTGCAGCGCGTCGTCGACGACAACGGCGAGATGGTAACTGGTCGGGACGTCGCGGCGGGCGACGATGACGTCGCCCCAGGCCCGCGGTTGTGCTTCGATTGCTCGCGTCGCCGACATCGTCTCGTCGGTGAACTCCACCCATGACAAGCCGGCCGTGACGCGCGCCATTGCCGCCTCGACGTCGAGCCGCCAGGCGAAAGGCATGTTGTCCGCGATCCGCCGCTTGCGTTCCTGCACCGGCAAGTGCTTGTCGAGCGGCGGATAGAGCGGCACGCCGTCCGGATCGCGCGGCCAGTCGCGGCCGCCGGTCTCGGCGATGAAGGCGCGGATCTCGCCGCGACTCATGAAAGCGGGATAGACGAGTTCCTCGGCGATCAACCGGTCAAGCACCTCCCGGTATTCGGCGAAATGCTCGGACTGGCGACGCACCGGCAGTTCCCAACGCAATCCCAGCCATTCGAGGTCGCGAAAAATGCCGGCTTCGAATTCGGGCGTGCAGCGGGTGACATCGATATCCTCGATGCGCAGCAGCAGGCGCCCGCCGGTCTGCGCCGCCATCTTTTGGTTGAGCAGAGCCGAGTATGCATGGCCGAGATGCAATTCGCCATTGGGGCTCGGCGCGAAGCGGAATGTCAGGAGTGTCATATCTCGGGCGGTATTCGGGTTGAAAGGCGCTTCCGCCGGTTGCTAGTTAGCCATCAATTGCCATTTCGCGGGCGCCCTGGGAACAAGCAACGTGCAACGCATCGCCTCGCTGGACGACATTGCGACAGGGCTCGACGCGCTCTGCCGGATCGATCCGCGGCTGGCGACCGTGCGCGGCCGGGCGGGCGAAGTGCCGCTGCGGCTGTCGGAACCTGGCTTTCAGAGCCTCGCTTCCATTATCGTCTCACAGCAAGTTTCCCGCGCCAGCGCTGACGCCATTTTCGGGCGGCTGGTGAAGCTTGTCGATCCGCTGACGCCGCAGGCAATCCTTGCCGCCGGCGAGGGCGTGTTTCGCGAGGCCGGGCTGTCGCGGCCGAAACAGCGCGGACTGCTCGCCGTCGCCGAAGCGGTGGCCGGCGGGCTGGATCTCGATCACCTGTGCACGCTGGACGCCGGCGAGGCGATCGCAGCGATGACGGCCGTGCCCGGCATCGGCCCATGGACGGCCGAATGCTACCTTTTGTTTGCCGCCGGCCACCCAGATGTGTTTCCCGCGCGCGATGTCGCTTTGCAGACGGCGGTCGGGCATGCGCTCGGCATCGACCCGCGCCCGCCGGAGAAAATGCTTATCCGGCTGGCCGAATCATGGAGCCCGTATCGGGGTGTCGCGTCGCGGCTTTTTTGGGCCTATTACCGGGAATTGAAGGGCAGGGATGCGGCGCCGACTGTCGAAATGGCCAAAAAAGCCTGAAAATCATGCGGTTTTGGCGATTTCGACGCACGACAATCCGCTTCACATCCCTGTCATGTCGGGCTTACAGTATCCGCGCCGTTCGGTTCTAGAAGCAAGGAGGCGAAGGACGTGACGGTTGCCGTATCTCCGGATGGGCTTCCCGCGCTGGTGCTGAACGCGGACTACCGTCCGCTCAGCTATTACCCCCTGTCGCTCTGGTCGTGGCAGGACGCCATCAAGGCTGTGTTCCTCGACCGGGTGAACATTGTCGCCGAATACGAGCACGCCGTCTCTTCGCCGACCTTCTCGATGAAGCTGCCAAGCGTGGTCAGCCTCAAAGCCTATGTTAAGCCGTCCAGGCATCCCGCCTTCACGCGCTTCAACGTCTTCCTGCGCGACCGCTTCCAGTGCCAATATTGCGGAACGCCCGAGGATCTGACGTTCGACCATGTCATCCCGCGCCATCGTGGCGGAGCGACGACCTGGGAGAATGTCGTCGCCGCCTGTTCGCCCTGCAACCTTCGCAAGGGCGGCATGATGCCGGCCCAGGCCAAGATGTGGCCGCTGCAGAAACCCTATCAGCCGACGGTGCACGACCTGCACAACAACGGCCGCCTGTTCCCGCCCAACCATCTGCATGAAAGCTGGATGGATTATCTGTACTGGGATGTCGAACTGGAGCCTTAGAGTTCGGCACAAATTCGCCATGCTGGTCGCCTGCCGCAGCTTTCTGCGCTTCCGGTGCTCACGTACTTAAGTACGCTCCGCTCCGGTTCTCGAAAGCCGCGCCATCCGACTCAGCCTGCCGAATTTTTGCTCGAACTCTGCGTCGCGTTTCTCGATCAATTGGCTCAATCCCGCGCGAGCGCGCTGCGGAAGGCGACGGCGGCGAGGACGAGGCTGGCGATGGCATTCCAGCCGGCGAGCGACAGGCCGAGGATGCGAAGTGCGGCCTTGTCGCAGGAGGGCGGCACGAACTTGTCGAGCGCGTCGAGCACGCCCTTGCCTCCGGTGTCGACCGGACCGGCGCCGGCGGTGCAGTCGGCCGGACCTTTCCACCATGCCCATTCGACGCCCGAATGGTAGACGCCGAGATAGAGGCCGTAGAGCATCAGCAAGCCGCCGATCGCGAGCAGCCCGCGCGTCACCCAGGCCGGCGCGCGCAGCATCGAGGCAATCGCCGCCAGCACCATCAGCGGCACGCCGATATAGTAGGGCGTGCGCTGCTCCAGGCAGAGATGGCAGGGGATGTAGCCGCCGATATATTGGAAGGCGAGCGCCGAGCCGACCGTCGCGGCCATGGCGACGGCGAGAAACAGCGCCGCGCGCGTGCGCTGGCGTCCGGTGTCGGCATTCATGGTTGCGGTCATCTATTGGATCCGTTGTTGCGTCGCTACCCGTGGGCGTATCTGACGAGGATATAGAGCAAAATCAGGGCAGCGGCGCCGGCGCCGACAATCAATCCCAAGCGCTTTTCGATGAACTCCCTGATCTCCTCGCCATAGCGGCGCAGCAGCCAGGCAAGCAGCAGGAAACGCGCGCCGCGCGCCACGATCGCCAGCCCGATGAAGAGCAACAGATTGACGCCGATGACGCCGGACAGGATCGTCACCACCTTGATCGGCGGCAGATGGGCCGCGCCGGAGGTGACCAGCATCAGGATGATGAAACCGACGCCGGACGATGTGCGCAACTGCTCGAACTCGTCATATTTGCCGTAGAATTCGAGCACCGGCTTGGCGACCGCCTCATAGGCATAGTGGCCGATGAACCAGCCGGCGACGCCGCCCAGCACGGAGGCGACGGTGGCGATCAGCGCGTAGCGATAGGCGCGCTCGGGCTTCGACAGCGCCATCGGCAGGAACAGCACGTCGGCAGGCACCAGGAAGACCGAGCTTTCGACGAAGGCGATGAAGGCCAGCCACCATTCGGCCGATTTGCGCGCCGCCAGCGACAGGGTCCAGTCGTAAAGTCCGCGAAGCATCGGCTCTCCTAATGCGATTGACACAATTCCGGACGGAAAACCGCTGCGCTTTTCCTGGAACTGCCTAATGCATGTCACCCCAAACGGCGCAGCGGTTTTCGGCCACCGGCACGTACGAAACAAGGACCCAAAGCGCCGCAGCCGCCATTATCGACCGGGCACCTTAAACATTCGCCTCTCTAGAAAGATTTCCTGCGGCGCACAATGGCGGCGGTCCTTACAAGACCGCAGAACGCTGTTTGGCCGAAGCGGCGCCGGCAAATCCGCAACAGGCCAGTTGACGAAAGGCCGTCCAACCGTATAGTCCGCGCCCATCCAGGCCGCCCGGCCTGAGCCCCTATGGCGGAATTGGTAGACGCGCTCGACTCAAAATCGAGTTCCGCAAGGAGTGCTGGTTCGATCCCGGCTAGGGGCACCATTGACCCTTTATGGGCCAAGAAATTCAACTGAAGCAAGGGCTTAGAAGTCCCCTGAGGTACGACGTAAGGTACCGAGAGAGG
Organism: Mesorhizobium sp. B1-1-5; assembly: GCF_006443065.1. NCBI lineage: Bacteria > Pseudomonadati > Pseudomonadota > Alphaproteobacteria > Hyphomicrobiales > Phyllobacteriaceae > Mesorhizobium > Mesorhizobium sp. B1-1-5. Next base: position 5,439 of record NZ_VFWS01000113.1, read on the forward strand.
GACAGTTATGGTCAACGTGACGATGAAGTATTTGCAGGAGCGACAGGGCAAGAAGCGCGGGACGCTTTCGTACCGATACCGCCGCCCGGTGCCCGGTGCGCTCAAGGAACATCTCGGAAAGGGTGAACTGGTCGTGCCGCTGGGCAAGACCCTTGTCGCAGCCACGAAGGCTTATGGAAAGGTCGACAAGAAGGTTGAGAAAGCGCTGGCCGAAGCATGGGATGCGGTGAACGGCAAGGTCAAGACGCCGAAGGTTCAGCCAACGAAGACGGCGCGAGAACTGTTCAACGATGCGATTGATCGGGCACGGGACCTTGGCATCAACCCATACCGTCATGAGGACGACGACAGCGACGACGCCGACGACGAGATGCGGGAGCAGATTGCAGACAGCATCGCGGACAAGTACCGCCCGAGCTACCGGGCAGCAGGCGGAGCCTATGCAACAGGCCTTGGTGATCCCGACAATCCAGATGATCACGACGACCCGGTGGGGATCACCAAAGCCGACACGGCGTTGCTCCGGGTTTTAATGACGTCAGACCCCAAGGCCCCTCCGGTCACGATCATGGACGCCAAGAAGCGTTATCTCCAGAACCGTTTTGCGCTTCGGGAACCCGGCGAACTGGAGCGGAAGAAGGATGAGCAGCGCGCTGACAGAGCGGCGGACGCAATCGTTGAGGCGCTGGGGCGGGTTCCGACCGTCGCAAGCATAACGCGGGAAGAGGCCCGGAAGGTGCAAGCGTATCTCAAGGGCAAGGTGGCTGCCGGGACGGTGGACCGTTATCTCAACGACATCCGGTCGATCATCAACCACGCTATTGCAGAGTTTCCCGACCTCCACGAATTGAAGAACCATTTCACAGGGCTGCCGATCCTCGCGGGCGGTCGCTGGGGAGGACCCACCGCAGACGAGGAAGGAAGGCCACTGACGGTCGAGGAGGCAACAGCAATCCGCGACAGGATTGAGAGATTGTCCAGGCAGCCCGATCTCATCCTTATCTGGCGGATGCTGGAGGGCACCGGCTGCCGCCTTGCGGAAGTGACCGGGCTGAGAGTTGTGGATGTCGTGGCGGATGGCAACATGCCCTACCTCGACATCAAGCCGCATGATCGGCGCGGGCTCAAGACCGTGGCGTCAATCCGCAGGGTGCCGCTGGTAGGTGACGCGCTTGATGCAACACGGGCGGCGCTCAAGCTGGTAGGCGACAGCGACATGCTGTTCCCGCGCTACGGGGTTGAGGGCGGCAACACGGCAGCTTCGGCGGCGCTCATGAAGCACGTTCGGGAGATCACCGATGACAAGTTGGCGCGGGTGCATTCGTTGCGCCACAACATGGCCGACAAGCTCAAGGTGGCAGGGGTCGAAGAGGCTGACCGGAAGCTCGTTCTCGGCCATGCGCTGGGCGGCGAAGGGAAGCGTTACGGCGGACCTGAGGCGAGGCTGGAGGTGGCAACAAGAGCCTTGCGGAAGGCGCTGGCGTAACTTGACGCCCGGTCATTACGGGGCATCGCCTACGTTCAGCAGGGTTGCGAGCCCGGTGATGACCTCACCCATCTCAAAAGGCTTGGCAATCATCAGGCTGTCGGAAACCGCTCGCGATGGCCAATCGCCCACACTGTCCCCGCTCATGTAGATCACCGGCAAAGCAGTGTTGATGTCCCGCATGTGGTGGGCAACATCCCAGCCAGTGGGGCCATCACCAAGTCGGATGTCTGTCAGCAGAGCCTCGACGCGTGCTGGATCGTCGTCAAAGGCTGCAATAGCATCAACCCCCCCAGTGACGGCGATGACCTCAAACCCAGCCTCGATCAACGAGTATTCTATATCCAAGAGGATGATGCTCTCATCCTCCACAAGGAGAACGACGATTGGTGCCATTGGAGAGCCAGCTTTGGTTTGAGTTCCCCACCAACCTAATGGACCAAACGCGCGATGGTTCCACAAAAAATTAACATGCGTTAATCTGGGAGCAGGACGCCCTCCTCCTTAGCGGCCAGTCTGAAGGTGCGCCTGACGTCCGACGGCATACGCCCTGTCGAGACCCTTGGCCGGTCGGCCCTATGCATCAGCCGGAAGTCCGGTGAACACATCGAACACCGTCCAGGTCCCATCCGGTTCTTGTCTCAGGTCATACCGCTGCTGCGCCATAGGGGTAACTCAGGGGCGCATCTTCTTCGGGGCCACCGCACGGAACAATTCTTCACCACGGAGCCCCCGTTGGTAGTGTGCGATCAGGTTAGTGGCCACGCCTTCGGCAAGCTCGCTTTTGCGGTCTATGCGACCCCGAGCGCAGATTTGGCCAAAGATGTCCCGGAGAAGCGACACTTCTTCAGGCTCGAAGACACCGTCATCGGCGAGGCGTGTTATCGGCATTTGCCCCCTGCCCCAATACTTTTTTGGCATGATCATTCGGGAGGCAGCAGGAGCCTGTCATTAACATATGATGGGGTCGGAATATTTGGCAGAAAAATCTGAGCGGGTGATCGGATAATAGGCACGCGCGCCGACCCCCTCCGTACCCCCCTCGGGTTCCACGACAAGAGGCCCGAGCGGTTCCCCTGCGGTGCTTCGACGGTGGGGAATACCCTGACCACTAGCTCTACCTAACAGGCACGCCTGCATGTCTAAGCCTCGCGTCCGTGACCCTTATGGTGACCACTAGCTATGGCGGGCGTGCACAAATCTATACCTTGGTGAACATATCGCTTGACTTGTGCACTATTCGTCCACTAAGTGGTGTTCACCAACGCTCTTAGAGGAAAGTGAACAGCCATGCTCATCGGATATGCGCGCGTCAGCTCGACCGGCCAAGACCTCGACACCCAGCTTGAGAAGCTGACGGCTGCCGGAGCCGAGAAGGTCTTCAGCGAGAAGAGGTCCGGCTTGGACGAGACGCGACCAGAACTTGAGAAGGCGCTTGGGTTCGCTCGTGAGGGTGACGTATTCGTGGTGACCAAGGTGGACCGGCTGGCGAGATCAGCGGCACACCTCCACCAGATCGTCAGGGACCTCGACAAGAAGGGTGTCGGTTTCAAGGTGCTGGACGACGCCTCGCTGGACACGACCACCCGGACGGGGAAGTTGGTGTTTGGCATCCTCGCCAGCATCGCCGAGTTTGAGACGGCCCTGAGGAAAGAGCGGCAGATGGAAGGCATCGCCAAGGCCAAGGCCCAAGCCCAGGCCAAGGGGGAGGCGTGGAAGACTGGCAGGCCGGTGACCCTCGACCATGACCTGATCAAGGCTCTGAAGGCCGAGGGACGGTCTGTGAGGCAGATCGCCAAGCAAGCCGGGTGTTCCCCTTCAGCGGTCCAGAAGGTTCTCACTGCGGCGGGGGCTTAAGGCCTCCACTAGGACTACGGAGGCGATTTAGGACACCACTAGGTCTAGGAAGGCGCTGCGGCCTATTACCCATCCCACTAGCTAGGGGAGGCGATAAAGGCCCCCACTAGCACTGAGCAGGGCTCCGACCCGCAACGGTGGCAGTCACCACCCGCCGGGCGTCATGGTGTTACAGACAAACCATACCACTAGGACTACGGAGGGGATTAACCCCCCTACTAGCACTATGCAGGTCAGACCCTTACCCCCTCCACCAGGACTACCCAACGCTCTTCACCCGAGCTGATCACCCTGTTGAAGACCTGACAGGCACCCTCGTTGCTCCTTCTGGGGGCGTTTGGAGGTGTCTCCGGGGCGGTCAGCTTTGGTGAGGCGCGTGTCTGCCTATCCGTGTCTTTGATGGTGGACGATCCTGAATGTTTCGAGGTGGACAATCCAGCCAATCACCCCCAGCCAACTAGCGAGAAGGAAGCAAGACAACGACATGACGGAAGTGACATGAGCGCCGGGGAAACCCTCAGGCAACTTACAGAGCAATTCACAGGTCCCACCTTAGGCCCCTCAGAGATGAACCTTCAGGACATCGAGGCGGTGGCCGAGTTGTTCCAACCGAGGGGCGGCATTAGCGAGCGGCATGTGTCGGAACTGATGAAGGCCATCAAGGCGATCGGAGCCCTCGACCCGGTGACCGTCATGATGGTCGGGAAGAGGGCTATCCTGATCGACGGGCACCACCGCGTTGAAGCCTACAGCGCCGCCAAGTGGTCCCACGCGGTGCCCGTTAGATACTTCGAGGGGACACCTGAGGAGGCGGTTTTGGCGGCTGGAGAGGCCAACTCCAAAGCCAAGCTGCCGATGGACAACACCGACCGTCAGAACTTCGCTTGGCGGCTGGTTCTGATCGACCGGCACAGCATCGCGAAGGTTGCCAGAGCGTCGGGTATTTCGCCGGCTCAAGTGACCATCATGAGGCGCGCTAAGAAGACCTTGGGGGAAGAGGCGGGGGACCACGGGTCGTGGTTCAGGGCTCGCCTTGCAGCCAATGGAAAGGACCTCGTTTGCACAAGAGACACCGATGAACGGGAGCAATGGATGGAACAACTGGCTGACCGATACGCCGATGAACTGACCAAGAAGTTCTCGACCAAGTTGGCACTCAATCCCGAGGTCGCTGCCATGGCGTTGGCGAGCTACTTCGGACGGAAGCTGCCCGAGGTCTACGGGTTCCTCAGGGAGCATCTAAGCGAGGACGACAGGGTGGCCATCGAGGTCGACAACGACGAGTTCTGAGGCCCGGCCTCCCTAATCACTACGGTCCCTAATTTAGGGATGTAGGGCGCTCCGTCATGGGGCGCTCTTTCCACATCAAGGCACGAAAGGAGACGATGAGCCCAGATGCGAAAGCGCTAGTCACGCTGAGGTCCCCAGGATGGGACCCGAACGACCACGTAGACCGATACACCACCCATGAGGCCGTCACGGCGTTCATGGCGCAATACCTCGACCAGCACCCGGACGGCAGACCGCTGTACCAGAAGGCCAGCCCGGTCGACACATGGACAGGGCCGAGGAACGCAGCCGGCGATCAGACCTTCCGTCCGTCGCTCTGGGCCATCCTCGACACCGTGGCCGATGCCGGCGACCTGACACCCAAACAGGTGGTGCATCTGGTCATGACCTCGACCGACAACGAGAGCTATACCCCTGAGGATTGGGCCGAGATGGTCGCGGGCAAGATTGCAGCGGCCAAGGCTAAGCGTGACGCAGACCGGCGAAGCAAGCGCGATAGCCTCGACAACGTCGACAGAGCCGAGCGAGGGGGCCGGGAACGGCTGACGCTCAACCACATACCGGGCCAGCGGGTAATCCCCGATGAGGCTCTTTCACACCGCGCCAAGATGCGCCGAACTAAATCATTGAAGGAGGCGAAGGAGCGGCGAGACCGGAGGCGGAAGGCTGCCGAGGGTGTCGTGATCCAGCCACGTAAGGAGGAATGGCGGGCGATGAACCCCGAGCAAGTGAAGCAGTATCACCAGACCATCGACCGGCTTGTTGCCATGGGAACCCTCGACCCATCTGCGGTCGATGATGAGAATGCCGAGGGGTCACCGATTGCGTACCTCTACCGGATGGGCCGGATGACCTCGAAGGGAGACCGAGCGTGACCCCGGATTGGATCAGGCGGCGGGAGTGGGTCGCGACGTATCCCACGCGGGAGGCGGCTCTTGCCTTGGTCGAATGGATCAAGGCCGACGACTGGGAGAGCGTGTCTGAGCTTGACCGGAGGCTGGCAGGGATCGGCATCGACTGGACCGACAGCTTCTCCGTGGCTGCCCAGCGGTGCTTCGAGGTCTACGGCTACCCACACCTTCAGGATTTGGTAGTGGCGAGGAAGATCACTGAAGCCTTTATGCGTCCCAGCCCCGCAGCGCCACGGGAAGGGGTCGCCGGAGGCAGCGACGAGCTTTCCCGCCCAGTCACCCCAGCCGCGCCTAGCGAGCATCCTGAGCGTCCTGTGGCGACGACCTACGGGTTCACGCCCAGGCGCTGACCCAACCACAACGAAACCAACTCTACCCGCACCCGGTGCAATGTCGCGCCGGGGGCGATCAACCATGACTAGAAGGAAATGAACCAACATGAACGATTTCAGCAACGCCAGCGGCCTCGTCACCACCGGCCACACCGATATCCGGGCTCAGGAAGCGCGGGAGAGGCAGGCCCTCGAAGACCGCGTGGCCCAGATGCGGCGCGATCATGAGCAGTCAGAGAAAGACCGGCAGGACGCGCATTTCAAGGAGCAGATCGCGGCCCAGACGGAAGCGGGCTTGCGGGCGAACCAGCAGCTCCAGGCACAGCGCATGGGGATCGTCAACACAGGGCAAGCTCTGACCGAGGGACAGAAGGCCCAGATCGCGGCCGCTAAGCCCATGAACGGATCAGCGCCGCAGGCCCTCGTTGATCAGCTTGCGGTGACCGTTGGCGGCATCCAATTGGGACCTCAGCAGGCCAAGGACATGGCGGCGCGTGGAGAGATCAGCCAGGGCGATTACGTGACGGCAGTCAACGCGGCTCTGGTCCCCTATGGCTATTCTTTCAGGTAGCCCCAGCGGTCGAGACAGGCGGGGTCGACAAGGCCCCGTTACCGACTGGGGAAGAAAGCGCCGCCGACAGCGAGGAACTGGCCGACGACGAGAAGGAAGAGAAGCAGCATGCAGAATTTGTGCGCATGGCCGACCAGAGCCTTGACCGCTTCAGGGACACCCACAGCGAGGCCCAGCAGCAATTCATTGTGGACGCCTTCGTGGAGACCGGAGAAATCCCGACCGGGGAAGCCTTTGGGATCGAGGAGGTGGAGGCGGCTGTGGTGGAAACTGCATTCACTCAGCACCTCGATAGGAACGTACTGCGGCAGCATGGGCTGACGCTTCAGACCTACTTCGAGCATGTCGACAAGGCCGATTACCCGGCGCTGCGCCGGGCTGCCGCCAAGGGCGAATGGCACGTCTTCCATGGGCATGCCCAAGCCATAGCAGCGGCTCGGAAGGCGGGAACGGCTTTCGCTGACTGACGACTTTCCTGCCCCCGATGCGCCGCCCCAAGAGGTGTGTCGGGGGCGGGGGCCTTGCGGACGAAATCGCTCCACTGGCGGGATGTCTCCGCTGCCGGAACTATTCCGCTGGTGCATTGAATATTCCTGATTTGACGGCCTCGCTGCCCGCTCGCTATCCGATGGACGACCACGCCAGAGCGGCGCGGTGACAACAGGAGCTAGACCAAATGCGGATTGAGCAGATCATTGACTTCGACGCCCTCAGGGCTGGCTTTGCCGAGTGGTGGAAGGGCCATCTCGAAATGGTCAAGGACAACTTTGGCGAGGGCGAGACCTATGTGGAGGCGGTGCGGCTGCTCGACGAAGACCCATTGCAGGCGCTGCAGTGGTATGTCGAGGACATGCGGCGCGGCTTACGAGCGGCTTGACACGAGGTACGACCACCACTACCCATTGAGGTACGACGCAGCTTAGGAACCTCAGAGGACGACTTCCCTTAAGCAGTTGAATTGCCGACTGAATATCGCGCTATATTGCCCGGTTCGATTTAGTCGACCAAGCCCGGCTAGGGGCACCATCCTTCGCTATGCGAGCTTCGGATGGCAGGCCACCTTTACGAAGCTTCGGATGGCAGGCCGTTTCCCCCAACGAGCTTCGCATGGCAGGCCATCCGAAGGCCCTACCGCATATTCCCCGTGTGCCCCTGCGAGTAGCGCCCCGGCTGCGGCCACACCGTCAGGCCATGCGGCTCCGCGCCGACGCGGATTTTCGTCACGGCGCCGCTCATCGTGTCGATCATATAGACCTCGCTGTCGAAGCGGCCCGACAGCCATAGCTGCCTGCCGTCGGCGCTGACATTGCCCATGTCGGGGCTGCCGCCGCCGGGGATCGGCCATTGCGCGACCACGGCGCGGGTGGCGAAGTCGATCACCGTGACGCTGCCCGGACCCCTGGCCTTGCCCTGCTCCATCTTGTGCGAGCCGCGGTTCGAGACGTAGAGCCGCTTGCCGTCGCGGCTGACGACGAAGCCGTGCGCGCCGATGCCGGTTGGGATGAAGCCGATTTCCCGAAAATTGTCGCCGTCGACCAGGAACACGCCGTCATTCATCATGTCGGCGACGTAGAAAACCTTGCCGTCGGGCGACAGGCGGATGTCCTGTGGCATGCCCATCCTGGAGAAGTCGAGGCGGCCGAGCAGCTTCTGGTTCTTCAGGTCGATCTTGGCCAGGCCGCCGTCGCCGTATTCGCAGGTGAAGATCGCATAGGAGCCGTCGGCAGAGAAGTCGGCATGGTTGATGCCCGGGCAAGTCGGCGTCGGCAGGCTCGATTTCAACGCCATGGTGTGCGGGTCGCGAAAATCGAGCTGCTGCATCGCCTCGTCGACGACGATTGCCGCGCTGCCGTCCGGCATGAAATACAGATTGTAGGGGTCGTCGACCGGAATCTGCTGGCCGGGCTTGGCCGTCATCGGGTCGATCGGCGTCAGGCTGCCGTTGCTGCCGGTGCCGTTGTTGGCGACCCACAGCGTCTTCAAATCCCAGGACGGCACGACATGCTGCGGTTTGCTGCCGACCGGGAAGCGGCCGACCTCCTTCAAGGTGACGGTGTCGATCACCGAGACGGAGTTTGAGGAGCGGTTCGGCACATAGACGCGCGGCAGCGCGCCGGCCGTGGCGGGGCTCAGATGGCCGGCGGTGGTCTGGCTGTAGATGTTGACCGGAGGAGGCGCCGGATCGGAGCAATCCTCCGGGCAGGTATCGGCCACGGCTCGAGCCGGAAACACGGCGAGCAGGACAAGCGGCGCACAAAGGCGGGCGAAGCGCAGGACGATATCGATCATTTGAAGTGCTTTGTGGTGAAGGCAGGCCGGGTCCGGCCGCCGCAAGCCATAGCCGGTGTCTCGCCGCCCATCTAGCGCCTTTTCAGCAGGCTCCGCATGCGGTTGCGCAGGATGCGCGCCTTGTTGCGGGTCTCGCGGTAGAGATGCAGTTGCGAGGCGGCCTGACGCGCCAGCCGGTCGGCGTCCGGCGTCAGCCCGATCACCAGCGTGCCCATCGGCTTGCGCTCGCTCCACAGACGGCTCATCACCGGATGGTCCGGAACCGCGCAGGAATCGGTCATGACGATGTTGGGATCGTCGAGATGCTGCCTGGTCACCTCGATCATCAAAAGCGTGCCCGGCGAATAGCCGGAGAGCGCCTCGTCATAGGCCGTCTTCCAGGTATAGGCGATGCCGGCCTCGACGAAGACGACCAGGCAGGCGATGGTGCGGCCGTCGAGCGTCAGCAAATGGATGCGGCACATGTCCTGCTCGGCCAGCCTGTGCACGGCCTCGCGGGCGAAGGCGGCGCGGTAGCGGTCGATCGCCATCGCGGTGCGCTCGCGGCCTTTCCAGCCGGCCGCTTCCAGCGTCAGGAAGCTTTCGATGGCGTGGCGGATTTCGTCCGGCCCGCGCGCCACGACGTGCTCGAGCCTGCCTTGATCGGCAAGGCGCCGCTTCAGGCGGCGGAATTCGCGATAGTGGTGCGCGCGCAGCGAGGCCTTGAGATAGTCCTCGCCGTCGGCATCGCTTTCCAGCACCGGCCGCTCGACCTTGCCGGTGGTCACCATGGTCAAGCCGCGGCTGTCGGCAAAGGAGGTGAGCAGGCTCGCCACCGGACCGTCGAGGCGCATATCGGGCAGCACGAAGACTTTTGGCAGCTTGAGATGCGGCCGCGACAGCATCGAGAAGAAATCCTCGATGACGCCGACCGGGTCGTCGCGGTCGACCAGCGGCGTGCCGAGCGGGCCGAACGGGCTCGACCATGTGCGCATCACCGGGACGCCGAGCGGGATCGCCGGCCGCTCGACCGAGAACGGCGCCAGGAGGCGCAGCCGGTTGCGGTATTCGTCGCCGTCGCGGATGACGGCCAGCCGCACCTCGCGGTCTTCCAGCCGCGGCATCGCCGGCGCCAGGAAGCGCGGGTTGAAGAAGACGTTCGGCTCGATCGTGCGGGCGCTGAGATAGTCGAGCTCCTCGACAAGGTCGAAGCCGGCCGAGGCCGGATAGATGGCCAGCTTGCGCTCCGGCCTGTTGCTGGCGAAGAGCTCGATATGGGCGGGGTCGACCTCGCGCGCCAGGCCGGCAAGGTTGGAGACCATGGCGCCGGCGGGGCCGCCGCTGGTCTCCTCGAGCAACGGGACGGCGGCCATCAGGCGACTTCCTTGTTTGCAGGCACGAAGATCGCCATCACGATGCCGAGCTTGCGCCAGACGGTGAAGGAGAGCGCGCTGGCCTCGAAGACCATGGCGAGGCTGGTGGCGATTGCCGCGCCCCAGAGGCCGAACAGCGGAATGAGGATCACGTTGAGGCCGATGTTGAGCGCAAGCGTCATGGCATAGACGGCGGCGCAGATGTTCTGGTTGCCGCTCATGGTGAGCAGGCTTTCGCAGGGGCCGACGGCGGCGCGCGCCACGACGCCCAGCACCAGCAGGAAGAGCAGTGGGTAGCCGGCGGCGAATTCGGGGCCGAACAGCACCAGCATCGGCTCGCCCAGCGCCAGCACCATCAGCGCCATCAGCAGCGAGGGCCAGAAGGTCCAGGAGACGGTCTCGCGGGCGAAGGCGGCGAGCCGATGCGGCTCGCCATGGGTGAACTGGGCGTAGCGCTGGGCAACGCCGGCCTTGACCGCGAAATAAACGAAATGCACCAGCGCCAGCGTCTTCACCGTGGCGAAATAGACGGCGACGTCATTGGGATCGAGATACGCGCCAACCATCAGCACGTCGGCATTGGTGAGCAGGAAGAAGAAGCCCTCGACCAGGAAGATCGGCAGTGAGACGAGGATCCACTGGCCGAAATGCACCGCCATCGGCCCGGCCGGTATCTTTTTCTCCATGCGCGAGGTGACGGCCATCAGCTGGCCGAGCGTGGTGACATAGGTTGCGGCGATCGAGGCGAAGATCGCGGTCTTGGCGTCGGGCACGTAGTGCAGGCCAAGCATCAGCGCCATGAACGCCAGGATCAGCATCGGCCGCACCAGATAGGTGGGCGACAGCGCCAGCAGCGCCCAGGAATTGGCGCGCGCCAGCCCTTGCAGGAGATCGCCGAGCGCGATCATCGGCAGGCAGATGACACCGAGGATGAAGGGGACGACGTAGTAGTTCTCGATCCAGTCCGAGGCGAGCCACACGCCAAGCGCGCCGAGGCCGGCCACCAGCGTCGAGGCGACGAGCACGAACAGGCGGCTCGCCTGCACGATGCCGCGCAGCTCGGCCTGCATGCCGCGCTCGCGATATTCGGGAATGAAGCGGATGACCGAGGTGTGGAAGCCGAGGCAGGCGAGATTGCCGACGATGACCATCGTCACCCAGACCAGCACCGAGATGCCGTATTCGAACGAGCCCATCCAGCGCGCCATCAGCAC
>NZ_VFWS01000114.1:0-16395 GCF_006443065.1 Mesorhizobium sp. B1-1-5
GAGGGGGAGATGTCCGGCAGGACAGAGGGGGGCGCTGTCCCGCCAGCATCTCAATGTTTACGCCTTTAGGTACGCCGCCAGCGCCACCGCATTGTTGTGCGCCTCGTCATGCGCGCCATAAAGCAGCGTCGCCTTGCCTTCGCGCACTAGGCCGCGCAGCTGCACCACCGCTTCCTGGTTGGCGTCGAGCTCGGCCCGATACCGCTTCTGAAACTCGGCCCAACGCTCGGGCTCGTGCCCGAACCATTTGCGCAGCGCGTCGCTCGGCGCGATCTCCTTCAGCCATAGCGACAGTTCGGCGTCCTTCTTGCTGACGCCGCGCGGCCAGATGCGGTCGACCAGCACCCGTTGGCCGTCGGCTTTCGCCGGCGGCTCATAGACACGCTTCACCGCAATGTCGAAGGCCACTCACGCCTCCTTTGCCAAGCCCTGGAAAAGTACAGCGGTTGGGCTCGGCGACTTGGCCGGAGCCGTCCGTTCGGAATTGCGCCAACAAAGTACCGTTACGCCCACTCGCCCTTGCGCATCACCGGCACGCGGCCGCCATCCTTGGCCACGCCGTCAATGTCGATCTTGTCGGACCCGATCATCCAGTCGATGTGGATGAAGCTCTTGTTGCCGCCGCGCTCCGCGATCTCATCCTGGCTGAGCGACGCGCCGTTGACGAAGCATTTCGAATAGCACTGCCCGAGCGCGATGTGGCAGGCGGCGTTCTCGTCGAACAGCGTGTTGAAGAACAACAGCCCACTCCGCGCGATCGGCGAGGAGTGCGGCACCAGCGCCACCTCGCCGAGACGCCGCGCGCCCTCGTCAGTGTCGAGCACCTTCTGCAGCACGTCCTCGCCCTTCGAGGCCTTGGCCTCGACGATCCGGCCGCCTTCGAAGCGCACCGAGATATCGTCGATCAGCGTCCCTTGGTAGGAGAGCGGCTTGGTCGAGGAGACATGGCCCTCGACGCGCCTCGCATGCGGCGTGGTAAAGACCTCCTCGGTCGGGATGTTCGGGTTGCAGGTGATGCCGTTCTTCGCAGTCGAGGCGCCGCCCATCCACTCATGGCCGTCCGCCAGCCCGACGGTCAGGTCGGTGCCCGGTCCGGTGAAATGCAGCGCGTCGAAATTATGCTCGTTCAGCCATTTCGTGCGCTCGGCGAGCGCCGCGTTATGCGCCTTCCAATTGCCGATCGGGTCCTCGACGTCGACCCGCGAGGCCGAGAAGATGGCGTCGGCAAGCTTCACCACCGCGACGTCGTCCGGCTCACCCGGAAAGACCTGTTTTGCCCAGGCAAGGTCGGGATAGGCGACGATGTTCCAGTTGATGTCGAAGCCGGTGATCTTCTCCAGCGCCGGCTGGTAGGCCATCGAGTTGGCCTTGTTGGCGCGCGCCACCTTGGCCGGATCTTGCGACGACAGCAGCGACGGATCCTCGCCGCGCACCGCAAGCCGCGCCGCATTGTTGGAGAACGCCTTCGCCATGCCTTCGTAAAGCCAGCCGGCAGCGCGGTCGAAGCCGGCGTCCGCCCCATAGCGGAAGCGCGCCAGCGTGATCTCGTCGTCGTTGAAGATAGGCGTCACCAGCCCGGCGCCGGCCTTATAGGCGTGCTCGACGATGCGGCGGGTCAGCGGCAATGCCGCGATCGAGGAGGTCAGCACCAGGTCCTGTCCGGGCTGCAGCTGCAGTCCGACCTTGATGGCGACTTCCGCCAGCCTGTCGAGCTTCACCGGGTCGATGCTTGCCGAAACGCCGCGCGAATGTGTGGTCATGATCCTGCCTGCCATTATGTTGGGGTTCTCGTCCTTACATAGACCGCTGCGATTGACCTTTCCACCGCGATCGACTGGGCCTGCTTTCAAGCATGACGGACCGCGTCGTTGAAGAATGCGGAGCGGTTAAGCGGCGCTGTCCAGCGCCCGGAACTGCGCCATGGTCGCCTCGATCTCCTCGCGGATCCAGGCCTTGAAGTCGCGTACCTTGCGGCTTTCGCCCTTGGTGGCCGAGGTCACCAGCCAGTAACCCAGCCCGCTCTCGGCCCTGATCCCGAAGGGCGCGACCAGCCGGCCGTCGGCCAGCGCGTCGGCGGTCAGCAACTGCCAGGCGAGCATCACGCCATGGCCGGCAATCGCCGATTCCAGGCAAAGCATCGGATCGGTGAAACGCGCCCCTTTCTGGAAGGTGACCGGCTCGACGCCGGCCGTCTCGAACCAGCCGTCCCAACTGAACATCGCCTTTTCGTCGGTGATCGCGCAGGTCTGCGCCAGATCGTCGATCAACTTTAGCCTGGCCGCGATCGAGGGCGCGCAGACCGGAAACACTTCCTGGGCAAGCAGAAGCTCGGCGCGCCCGCCCGGCCATTTGCCGTCGCCAAGCCGGATGGCGATATCGATATCGGACCGGTCGAGATCGGCGATCCTGGCGGAGGCGTCGATGCGTAGAAGCACATTCGGGTGTCGCGCGAAATGCCGCGACAGCCTGGGCAACAGCCATTTCGAGGCGAAGGCCGGCGCCACCGAGACAACCAGCGTGCACTCGTTGGTCTCGTTGGCCAGCGCCACCGCTTGCGCAAGCTCGCGGAAGCCGGCGCTGAGCCGCGCCGTAAAGACGGCGCCGAATTCGGTCGGCACGAGCCCACCCGGCGTGCGTTCGAACAGCGCCTGGCCCAGCTGCTTTTCCGTGCGCTTGACCTGCTGGCTGACGGCGCTGACCGAGACGTTGAGCTCCGCCGCCGCGCCCGCCAGCGATCCCAGCCGGGCGACGGTTTCCACGGCGCGCAGGCCGTTGAGATGGACGCGGTTCAGCATAGCCATCCAGTTTTTCTAAAGTGAACGGACCGAAATCTCAATTGAAACCCGACAGGAAATGGCAGAATTTACCTGCAACAACCTTGAGCCATGAGGTGGCCCGATGAAGATTTTATCTTTGCTGAAAGGGCTTTCCGGCGCCGAGGCGAGGCCGCGCGACGACGGCGAGATCGCGCGCTGGATCACCGATCCGCTGTCGCATCCGGTGCTCGACACCATGTCGGAGCGCGAGCTCGGCGACATGCCCTTCCGGCTGACGGCCCGCCGCACAGAATATGAGACGATGGGCGCGGCTGGCCGCTAAGTTGCCGCTAAATTATTGGCCTTTTCGGCGGTGCTCCCCCTCATCCGGCCGCTTCGCGGCCACCTTCTCGCCAAGGGGAGAAGAGATCGCGCCGGCAGCGACAGGCTCCTCTCCCCACCGGGGAGAGGTCAGCCGAGCGAAGCGGAGGCTGGGTGAGGGGACGTGAACCTGGCCCAACGCAAGCGCATTGTTTCACCTGCACGCGCAATTACTGTGCACCGCAATGAACGCCTCGCCATCTCCCTTGCGGCTTGCTCTCGCCGGCATGGTCGCGCTTGCCGTCTCCATGGGCATCGGCCGCTTTGTCTACACGCCGATCCTGCCGGGCATGATGGAGGGACTTGGCCTGACACCGGCCGATGCCGGTTGGATCGCTTCCGCCAATTATGTCGGCTACCTCATCGGCGCGCTTGCCGCGGCCGGTGGCTGGGCGCATGGCCGCGAGCGCATGCTGGTGTTCGCCGGCCTCGCCGCCAGCGCCGTGCTCGCGGCCCTCATGGGGCTCAACGAGACCATGGCCGCCTTCCTCGTCATCCGCTTCGTCGCCGGCCTCGCCAGCGCCTTCGTCATGGTGTTCATGGCCTCGATCGTCTTCAGCCACCTGGCTGAGGCTGGCCGCGGCGATTTGCAGGCGCTGCATTTCGGCGGCGTCGGCCTGGGCATTGCCGCGTCCTCGGCGCTGCTGGCGATCCTCGTCTCCGAACATGCGGGCTGGGCCGCCGGCTGGCTCTGGTCCGGAGCGCTTTCGGCGCTTGGCCTGCTCATCGTCATGCTGCTCGCCGGCTCGACCGCGCCGGCCAACGTCGCCGACGGGCGCGAGCCGGCGCTGCCGAAGGACGGATCCCTGGTGAGGATGATCGTCGCCTACGGGCTGTTCGGCTTCGGCTATGTGGTGACGGCCACTTTCCTGGTCGCCATCGTCCGCCAGGGCGGCGGCGGGCGCGTCTTCGAGGCGACTGTCTGGATGGTCGCCGGCATTGCCGGCTTTCCCTCGACTTGGGCGTGGCAGAAGCTCGCCGGCCGCATCGGGCTCCATGCCGCTTATGCCGCAAGCTGCCTGGTCGAGGTAGTCGGCGTCACCGCCAGCGTCGTCGTCAAGGGCGCTGCCGGACCGTTGATCGCCGGCGTCCTGCTCGGCGGCACCTTCATCGCCATCACGGCGCTGGGCCTGCAGATGGGCAGGCAGCTCGCGCCGCGGGCGCCGCGCCGCATCTTTGCGGTGATGACGGCGGCCTTCGGCCTTGGCCAGATCGTCGGCCCGATCGCCGCCGGCCTGCTCGCCCAGGCTTCGGGCAATTACGTGCTCGCCTCGATCATTGCGGCGTCGGCGCTGCTCGCCTCTGGCGTCATTGCCTGGTCGGCTGCGCCAAAATCGCCATGATTTGCGGTTTGTTCGATGCCGGGCGTCGGGCACGGGCATTTTCTTTCCCCCTAATGTGTGACTTTATGCCCGCCGAACTGCAACGCCGCTGATTTGCGGTCAGACCGAGGAAACCCGCCACAGTGTTCGTATCCTTCTTCCCGCAGCCGAAGCTTTTCTTCACCTCGGCCGCCGTCTGGAGCCTTGCCGCGATCCTGTTCTGGTTCTTCGGCGGCGAGCAGCTGGGCGCCGTCTTCGGCCTGCCGCCCGTGGCGGCCGGTTCGCCGCCGATCATCGGCATCGCGGTGCTGTGGTCGAAGCCGTTTCTGTGGTTCTACATGTACTTCGTGGCCTGCGTGGCGATCTTCTACGCCTTCTGGAGCTGGTACGCCCCGCACCCGTGGCAGAACTGGTCGATCGTGATGACCGCCGTCATCCTGTTCTTCATCTACTTCAATGTTCAGGTCTCGGTTGCGGTCAACAACTGGTACGGTCCTTTCTTCGACTACGTTCAGGGCCTTATGTCGGGAACGACTCCCTCGACCAACACGGAATTCTACAAGGGATTGGCCGATTTCTCCTGGCTGGCGCTGGTCGGCATGAATGTGCAGGTGGTCAATGCCTTCATCGTCAGCCACTGGATCTTCCGCTGGCGCACCGCGATGAATGATTACTTCATGGCCAACTGGGGCCGGCTGCGCCACATCGAGGGCGCCTCGCAGCGTATCCAGGAGGACACGATGCGCTTCTCGCAGATCATGGAAGATCTCGGCTCGACCTTCGTTCAGTCGATCATGACGCTGATCGCCTTTCTGCCGGTCTTGATTCAACTGCAGGCCCACATCACCGAATTGCCGATCATCGGCGCGGTCCCCCAGCCGCTGGTCGTTGCCGCATTGGGCTGGTGTCTGTTCGGAACGATTTCCGTCATGATCGCCGGTCTCAAATTGCCCGGCCTCCAGTTCCGCAACCAGCGCGTCGAGGCGGCTTACCGCAAGGAACTTGTCTACGGCGAGGATCATCCCGATCGGGCGCAGCCGGCGACGACGACACAATTATTCGCCAATGTCCGCCGCAATTATTTCAAGCTCTATTTCCACTACATCTATTTCAACGTCGTGCGTTACACCTACCTGCAGGCCGACAACATCTTCTCGCTGCTGATCCTCGGGCCTTCGCTGGTCGCGCATAAGATCACGTTCGGCGCCCTGAATCAGATATCGAACGCGTTTGGCAAGGTGACGAATTCGCTTCAATTCCTACTGAATTCCTGGTCGACGATTGTCGAACTGCAGTCGGTGCACAAACGTTTGCGAGCCTTCGAAGCGACGCTGCAGGGCGAGCAACTGCCGATTGTCGATCAGCACTATCTAGAACGCGAGCAAGCTGGCATGCGTCCCGAAGATCAACCGGCAAGCTAGAGCGCGGCCAGTCCAGTTAGCCGCCCACACCCGCCTGTGTCTGGCCGGCTCGCTGGCGCGCGACATAGTCGCGTAAACTGATGCATTCGACTTGCGGCTTCACACAGACCTCATCCGCGAAGCGCTCCAGCGCGTTCCAATAGGCGCCGTTATTCATCAGCGTGAAGTGGAAGCCGAGCTCCAGCGGCAGGCGCTTGCCGTTGTACTGAGCCTCGAAAGCGGCGCGGAACGCCTGGTAGGCGCGTTCGGTGAATGCGTCCGACATGGCCGGCTTCTCGGTGCCGCCCGAGTGGCGGACATAAAGATTGTAGTCCATGGCGACGACCGGCTTCGCCTTCGGTCCCTCCGGGACAAGCGGCAGGGCAAAACGGGTTGTGCCATTCAGGGTCGGCGGCACGACCGGGCCGCTCGAGACGCCGCTCGCATCGTATTCAAAGCCGGCCTCGGGCAGCGCTTCGTAAAGCGCCTTATCGGTGGACAGATAGGGCGCGCGAAAACCGGTTGCGGTATGGCGGGCGAAATCGCGCCAGCCGGCCGGTTCCGGGATGCCGTTGATCGCGTAGGCGTTCTCGAAAATGCGCCGGACGGAGGCGAATTCGGCCAGCCAGTCGGCCTTGCTCCAGTCCTTGCCGTCGAAATGGCCGCAGGCATGGCTGCCGATGTCGTGGCCCTCGGCCGCGGCCATCCGGACCTGCTCCAGCCGGTCGGCGACATCCTGCTTCGAGGCGCCGAAGCCGACATTCGATTTGCCGGCGGCCTTGCCGGGGCCGGCATAGTGCAGCCGCGTCTCGGGAGAGAGCAGGAAGACGCAGGACAAGAAATAGGTGAAATGCGCGCCCGTGCGCTTTGCCAGCGCCCGGCTGCGCTGCCATTGCGAGATATCGCGGGCGGCGTCGAACGAGATCAGCACGACCTGCTTGGCCGGCGAAACGGTTGGCGATTTCGGCGGATCGGCGAAGGCGCCGTTGGCTGAGGCGAGCGAGGCGAGACTGATCGCAAGAACGCGGTACGAACGAAGCATTGACAACCTTCTGGCGGGGACGTCTCCGGCCGATCGGAAGCCGGCTATCGCGCAAATGTGGCGCGGTTGCGTTCAGGTATGGACTGTGGGCGCCCGGCATTCTCAGCCGATTTTCCGGCCCGCCCCCTTCCATGCCGACGAAATTTCGCTAAAACGCGGGCTCAAGAAGCGCCTCCTCCTGGGGCCGCAATGGTTTTGATTGATGTCGGACGACAGTTTTATCCGCGAAGTCAACGAAGAGATGCGTCGCGAGCAGGCGCAGAAGCTATGGGACCGTTTCGGCCCGGCCATTCTCGGCATCGCCATCCTGATCGTGCTCGGCACCGCCGCTGTTGTTGGCTACCGCTATTGGGACGAAACCCGCGCCAACCGCTCGGGCGACGCCTTCTCGGCCGCCCTCAAGCTCGCCAATGACGGCAAGAACGACGAGGCCATCGCCGCGCTCGACCAGCTGGAGAAGGACGGCTACGGCGCCTATCCGCTGCTCGCCCGCATGCGCGCCGCGACCGTCAAGGCCAACAAGGGCGACGTCGACGGCGCGGTCAAGGATTTCGACGAGGTCGCCGCCGACAACGCCATTCCCGCCGGCATTCGCGACATCGCGCGGCTGAGGGCGGCGCTCCTGCTCGTCGACCACGGCTCCTACGCCGATGTCTCCAGCCGCATCGAGGCGCTCACCGCCGACACCAATCCGCTGCGCCATTCGGCGCGCGAGGCGCTCGGCCTTGCCGCCTGGAAGGACGGCAAGTCGGCGGACGCGCTCAAACTGTTCGACCAGATCTCTTCGGATGAAGCCGCCCCGCGCAATGTGCGCCAGCGCGCGCAGCTGATGTCCGAGCTGATCCGCGGGTCGGGCAACGTGTCGTGATCCTGGATGGGCTTCAAAGTCGCCATCATCGGCCGGCCTAACGTCGGCAAATCGACTCTTTTCAATCGGCTGGTCGGAAAGAAGCTGGCGCTTGTCGACGACACGCCTGGTGTAACGCGCGACCGCCGCGTCCATGCGGCAAAACTCTACGATCTTCATTTCGATGTCATCGACACCGCCGGCTTCGAGGACGCAGCGGCTTCGACGCTTCCCGGCCGCATGCGCCAGCAGACCGAGATCGCCATTCGCGAAGCCGACCTCATCTTCTTCACGGTCGATGCCAAGTCCGGCCTGATGCCCGACGACCGCACCTTCGCCGAAGTGGTGCGCAAATCCGGCAAGCCGGTGGTGCTTGTGGCCAACAAGGCAGAGGCGCGTGGCGCTCAAGGGGGCATGCTGGAAGCCTGGGAACTCGGCCTCGGCGAGCCGATCCCGATCTCGGCCGAGCACGGCCAGGGCATGCCGGATCTGCGCGACGCGGTGATTGAAGCGCTCGGTCAGGAACGCGCTTTCGGCGAGGACGAGGAAGACGAAGCCGGCGAGATCGCCGCCAGCGAGGTTCTGATCGGCGAGGACATCGCCGACCCGGATGCTGAAGCGTCCTATGACGACACCAAACCGCTGCGCATCGCCGTCGTCGGCCGCCCGAACGCCGGCAAGTCGACGCTGATCAATGCGCTGATCGGCGAGGAGCGGCTGCTGACCGGTCCGGAAGCCGGCATCACGCGCGATTCGATCTCGGTCGACTGGGACTGGCGTGGCCGCAGGATAAAGCTGTTCGACACGGCCGGCATGCGCCGCAAATCCAGGATCCATGAAAAGCTGGAAGTGCTATCGGTGCAGGATGGCCTGCGCGCCATCCGCTTCGCCGAGATCGTCATCATCATGCTCGACGCCACCATCCCGTTCGAGAAGCAGGATCTGCAGATCGCCGACCTCATCATCCGCGAGGGCAGGGCGCCGGTGATCGCCTTCAACAAATGGGACCTGATCGACAACCCGCAGGAGCTGCTGGCCGAGCTGCGCGAAAAGACCGAGCGGCTCCTGCCGCAGGTGCGCGGCATCCAGGCGGTGACGGTGTCGGCCGAGACCGGGCGCGGTCTCGACCGGCTGATGGAAAGCGTCATCAAGACGCACAAAGTCTGGAACAGCCGCGTCTCGACCGGCAAGCTCAACCGCTGGCTGGAAGGCATCCTCGCCCATCACCCGCCGCCCGCCGTCGCCGGCCGCCGGCTGAAGATCAAATACGTCACGCAGGCCAAGACCCGCCCGCCGGGCTTCGTCGTCTCGTGCTCGCGGCCGGACGCGATGCCGCAATCCTACGTCCGCTATTTGACCAACAGCCTGCGCGAGGCCTTCGACATGCCCGGCGTGCCGATCCGCATGGCGCTGCGCACCTCGGACAATCCGTTTGCGGGCAGGGCGAAGAAGCGGTGAGGGCTTAAGCGGATAGGCGGCAACGCCTCTCGTTTCGTCATCCACGGGCGAAGCAAGGAGCGAAGCGACGCGCGCAGACCCTGGAATCCATTCCGTTATCTCGCGCGAGGAATGCAGCGGAGCTATCTCGCGCGAGGAATGCAGCGGAGCAGAATTCTGAACCTTCGCGGCGCTTCTAAGTCACGGAATGGATCCTCGGGTCTGCGCGCGTCGCTTCGCTCCTTGCTTCGCCCTGGAATGACGAAGTCGAAAGGCGGCGACCAAGACCTCACGCGACCTCTCGCAACCCATCACCCGTTCGCGCTCCCTCCGGCAGCGTCTCCAGCGCCGCCTGCAGCAGGATCTCCGCCAGCCGCGTCGCCACGGGGTCGAGCTCGGCGTCCTTCCGATGCAGGTGCAGCGCCATCGTCGGCAGGGCAGGAAGCCCGAGGACTCCCGGCGCGATCGCCCTGACATTGGCAGGCAGGCCGATATCGGTGCGGATCGTCAGGCCGAGACCCGCCGCCACCGCCGCCCAGATGCCGCCGAGGGAAGGACTCGAGAAGGCCATGCGCCAGGACATGCCCGCGCGATCGAGTGTCTCGGTCGCCACGGTTCTGAGCAGGCACGGCGCCTCGAACACCACCAGCGGCAGCGGCTCGCCATTGCGCGGACCAGCCTCGATCGGCTTGGCCGGGCCGATCCAGCGCGCCGGCACGTCGGCGACATGGCGGCTATAGGGCAGGGCCGTGCCGTCATGCCAGGCAAGCGCGATGTCGAGATTGCCTGACAGGACACGCTCGGCAAGGTCGTGGCTGCGGCCGATCCGTGCTTCGATGCGGACCTTGGGATGGGCGCGGGCGAAGCGGCCGAGCACGTCGGGCAGCACGGCCTCGCCGAAATCCTCCTGCAGGCCGAGCCGCACCCAGCCCTCCAGTTCGACATCGCGGATGGCGGCGGCCGCTTCGTCGTTGAGCTCGATCAGCCTCCGCGCATAGCCGAGCATCGTCTCGCCGGCTTCGGTGAGCGCCAGGCCGCGCCCAGCCTTGCGGAAGACCGGCGTGTCCGCCTGCTCTTCCAGCTTCTTCAATTGCGCGCTGACCGCGGATGTCGAGCGGCCAAGCCGTTCGGCTGCCTTGGCGAAGCTGCCGAGCTCCATGCCGGTGACGAAGGTTCTGAGGACATCGAGGTCGAAAGTGACACGGCGCATCGGATCGTCCTGATTTTCAGGAGTATTGATAAAAAACTTCCTGATTTTATGGATAAAGCTATGGCGCTACATCCTGTCCGTCAAGCCGTCAGCCGGCCGTCACGGGAATGAAGCAATGTCCGCCATCGTCACACGAAACGTCTGCCAGCCGCCCGCGGGAGACATTGCCGCCCGCCGTGCCTTCGGCCCCAACCATCGCTGGAAGGTGTTGGGCATCGGGGTCGCCGCCAATGCCGGCTTCTCCGCCACCTTCTCCGGCATTCCGGCAACCGCGGTGGCGATGCGCCAGGGCTACCACCTCGACAATGCCTCGCTGGGCTTGGCATTGGGTCTACTCGGTCTCGGCGTGGCGCTGAGCGAGCTGCCCTGGGGACTGCTCACCGACCGCTGGGGCGACCGCCGCGTGCTCCTGACCGGGCTCGGCGCGACGGCGGCATGGCTCTTCATCATGGCGATGCTCGTCGTGCCGACAAAAATGGCGGTACCCGGCGTCGCGCTGCTGTCGGCAAGCCTGCTCGTCGTCGGCCTGCTCGGCGGCAGCGTCAACGGTTCCAGCGGCCGCGCCATCATGGGCTGGTTCGGCGAGGGCGAGCGCGGCTTCGCCATGAGCATCAGGCAGACGGCGGTGCCGCTCGGCGGCGGGCTGGGCGCGCTTGTCCTGCCGTCGTTGGCGTTGAGTTTGGGCTTCACGGCGGTCTTCAGCCTGCTTGCGGTCGTCTCCGCGCTCTCGGCCTGGTTTGCCTGGCGCTGGCTGCACGAGCCGCCAGTGGAAAGCGGCGCTCACGCCGCCACTACCGCCAGCGGCCCGGCGCCGTTGCGCAACGTCGAGGTATGGCGCATCTCGGCCGCCATCGGCCTGCTCTGCTTCCCGCAGGTTGCGGTGCTGACCTTCGCCTCGGTCTTCCTGCATGACTTCGCCGGCATGGGCACCTTTGTGACCAGCGCCAGCCTCGCCGCGGTGCAGGCCGGCGCCATGGCGATGCGTGTCTGGAGCGGGCGCTTCACCGACCGCCACGGCAGCCGTCGCCCGTTCCTGAAACGCTGCAGCGCGCTGAGCGCATTTGCCTTCCTGGCGCTGTGGCTGCTGGTGATCGGCGCTGCCGGCGCGCCGTCGCTGCTGCCGTTGCTTCCGCTGATGGTCGTCGTTGCCGGCATATCCGTCTCCGCCTGGCACGGCGTCGCCTATACCGAGCTTGCCACGCTTGCCGGGGCCGGCCATGTCGGCACCGCGCTCAGCCTGGCCAATAGTTTTGTGTTCATCGGCTTCTGCCTGGTGCCGATCGCCATTCCGTGGCTGCTGGTGGTCTTCGCATGGCCGGGCGTGTGGCTCGCGGCCGCGATCTGCGCGGCGCTCGCCTGGCCGATCTTCCTGCGCCCCGCCTGATTGATCCCACGCCTTGTTCACCCAGGCCAGATTCTTCCCCGGCTTGCCGCAGAAACGGCAAGCCGGCTTTCCTCAAACATGAAAAGAACACGATCGATGTCGTTAACCACGCATCAAGGTTAATGCTTCATTTTGACTCTCCGGGGTCAGTAGCGTTCTGGAGAGTTCCGTGCATCGACGCGTTTCATTGCGGCTTGCCGCCGCCGCCGTTGCGAAAAAACGTTCCTTTCTTCCTCCTTTGGTACTCGGGCTCGGTATTTGGATCGGCTTCCCGTCGGCCGTCGCCTATCAGGATATGGCAAGCCTGATCTCCGGCCTGGAATCGTCCGACACCCGCTGGAACGCCTATATCGAGAAATCCGCCGCCGGCTCGGTGCATGCCGCCGAAATGCCGTTTGTCGATTCCGTCACCACCGGCTCGCTCTCCGGTTCCGGCGTGAATTTGCCGGGGGTGGGCACCGTCGCCTTCCGCGGCAAGGGCAGCGCCGTGGGCGCGACGCCCGATGAGGACCGCATCATGCGCGCCGACAAGAAGGGACGTATCGTCAAGGTCTCGCCGGTCGCGCCGCCCAAGAATTTCAGCGCCGGCTCGATTTTCGAGCGCACCTCCTCGTTGCTGCGTCCCGCGATGGACAGCGGCCTGAAGCTGACCTTCGCCAAGCCCGGCATCAAGGGCAAGGAAGTCCAGATCGCCCAGGCCTTCCATCTTCGCGAGGACAAGAGGCCGGATCCGGCGCTGCCGGCGGCACTTGTCGCTCTCGTCAACAACGACAAGCCGGACATTCTTGCCACGGCCTATGCCCAGTCCGCGCCCGACTACGCCAACGCTTCGCCCTTCGAGGCGCTGCTGCAGGACGATCCGAACGATGGCCGCTTCATTCCGCCGATGGGCAAGGGCGATCATGCCTGGCTGCAGACCCCCCTGCCGGCGAGTGTCTTTTCCAAGCCCGAGCAGGCCTGCCTTGCCAAGGGC
The DNA here is from genome assembly GCF_006443065.1 of Mesorhizobium sp. B1-1-5. Taxonomy (NCBI): domain Bacteria; kingdom Pseudomonadati; phylum Pseudomonadota; class Alphaproteobacteria; order Hyphomicrobiales; family Phyllobacteriaceae; genus Mesorhizobium; species Mesorhizobium sp. B1-1-5. The sequence goes on from NZ_VFWS01000114.1 coordinate 12,753, forward strand.
ATCTATTTCGAGGCGCGCAGCGAGCCTGTCCGCGGCCAGGCGGCGGTTGCGCAGGTGATCCTCAACCGCGTCCGCAACCCGACCTATCCGAAGACGATCTGCGGCGTCGTCTATCAGAACGACAACTGGTTCAACCGCTGCCAGTTCTCCTTTGCCTGCGACGGCAGGAAGAAGACAATCACCGACCTGGCCTCCTACAAGACCGCCCAGGAGGTTGCCATGGCGGTGACCGCCGGCAAGATATTCATTCCCGAGGTCGGCTCATCGACGCATTACTACGCCAATTACGTCCATCCGGGCTGGGCGCGGGCCATGCACAAGATGACCAGGATCGGCCTGCATATCTTCTACCGCACCTATGGCGGCGGCTGGAGCTGAGCCGTTAAGGCATGTCTCCCGAGAGTGGTAAGCGGTCTCGGGAAAAGACATGCGCGAAATCAAAACTTGAAGCGCATGGAGCGAATCTGAAGGATCGCGACGCGCTTTAGGCGGCTCAAGCTGAGCCGCTTAAATACCGCCCCGGCTATCCTTCCTCCGACGCCCGGCAATGCCTCGGCGGACGCGCCTTGTCGCGCGGATTCGCGCCGTCACCTCACGCGGGCGTGAGGGGCACGATGTCGCACCTCGATAAACTATTGATTTAACTGTTAAAAATACATCGCTCGGAAGTTCGGCCCGTGGCTTGACGGGGGCGGACCCTCTAACTATGTTGCCGGCGACTTTAGAAGCGGACGGACGGCAATCGTCTGCCCGGGCAGGGGGGTTGCGATGGCCGACAAAACCGGGCCAGACGGAACCGGAGAAACCGGCCGCGGCAGGCAGCCAGAAGCCACCATCCGCGACGACGAACTTGAGCGCCGCCGGCGCGATCTCGAAGCATCGCTTGCGACGAGGCGCACGGACCGGTCCGAGGGGAAAGACGAAGCGAAAGCTGCGACCGGTTACGGTCAGGCGCTGAAGCTGTCCAGCGAGTTCATCGCCGGAGTGGTGGTCGGTGTCGGCTTGGGCTGGATCATCGACCGTGTGGCGGGAATAGCGCCCTGGGGTCTGATCGTCGGCCTGTTGCTGGGCTTTGCCGCAGGCATACTCAATGTCCTGCGTTCGGCGGGACTGGCATCGGAATTCGGCCAGGGCGGCAAGCCGCGCGAGCCGAGAGAATGAAGTGAGGCGCCGCAGGGCGCTAAAGTGAATTAAAAAGCCGATTGTGGCTTTGACGGGGATTTAAAGTGGCTGCTGACAAGGTCGATCCGATCCACCAGTTCCAGATCCATCCGATCATCCCGCTGCATATCGGCGGCTACGACGTGTCTTTCACCAACTCCTCTTTGTTCATGGTCGTGACGATCGTCCTGGCGTCCGCCTTCCTCTATATGAGCACCGCCAGCCGGGCCTTGATTCCGGGTCGCCTGCAGTCGGTGTCCGAAATGGCCTACGAATTCGTCGGCAACATGCTGCGCGATGCCGCGGGCAAGCAGGGCATGCAGTTCTTCCCGCTGGTGTTCTCGCTGTTCATGTTCGTGCTGGTCGCCAATCTGATCGGCCTGTTCCCTTATTTCTTCACCGTCACCAGCCACATCATCGTCACCTTCACGCTGGCGATCCTGGTCATCGGCACGGTCCTCGTCTACGGCTTCGCCAAGCACGGCTTCGGCTTTCTCAAGCTGTTCGTGCCGCATGGCGTGCCGGGCTATCTTCTGCCGCTGGTGGTGGCGATCGAAATCATCTCCTTCGTCTCGCGGCCCGTCAGCCTCTCGGTTCGTCTTTTCGCCAACATGCTCGCCGGCCACATCACGCTGAAAGTGTTCTCGGGCTTCGTCGTCAGCCTGAGCGCGTTTGGCGCCGTCGGTATCGCCGGCTCGGTGCTGCCGCTTGCCATGGCGGTCGCGCTCTCCGCGCTAGAGCTGCTGGTGGCTTTCCTCCAGGCCTATGTGTTCGCGGTGCTGACCTGCATGTATCTGAACGACGCGCTGCACCCGAGCCACTGATTTTCACCGGCGCCCCGGCGCCAGCTTACCCAACGTACCAACTGCAACGAACAGAGAAACCACAGGAGTTTTGAAATGGACGCAACTGCAGCAGCTGCTATCGGCGCTGGTATCGCCTGCATCGGCATGGGCGGCGCGGGCATCGGCCTCGGCAACATCTTCGGCAGCTACCTCTCGGGTGCGCTCCGCAACCCGTCGGCTGCCGACGGCCAGTTCGGCCGCCTGATCTTCGGCTTCGCCGTGACCGAAGCTCTGGGCATCTTCTCGCTCCTGATCGCTCTGCTCCTGGTCTTCAAGTAAGAGCCGGAGCTGACGAAAGGGGCCGCATGGTGCGGTCCGTTCTAGGGACAGGGGAATGAGATGTTCGTGACATCTGCCTATGCGCAAGAAGCAGCGCCGGCCGCGGCCGAGGGCGATACGCATGCCGGCACTGCCGTGCCTGCCGCGGAGCATGAAGCGTTCCCGCCGTTCGATGCCAAGACCTTCCCGTCGCAGATCCTGTGGCTGGTCATCACCTTCGGGCTCTTCTATCTGTTCCTGAAGCGCGTTGTGATGCCGCGTCTTGGCGGCATCATCGATGTCCGCAACGACCGCATCACCCAGGACCTCGATCATGCCGCAAGGCTGAAGGGCGAGGCGGACGCCGCGGTTGCTGCCTATGAGCAGGAACTGGCGGAAGCCAAGGTAAACGCCAACAAGATCGGCCAGCAGGCGAACGACGCCGCCAAGGCGCAAGCCGAGGGCACGCGCAAGAAGCTCGAGGCCGAGCTTGAGAAGAAGCTTGGCGAGGCCGAGGCGAGCATCGCCTCGATCAAGGCCAAGGCGATGAAGGAAGTCGGCACCATCGCCGAGGACACGACCTCGGCCATCGTCGAGGCGCTTGTCGGCGGCAAGACCGACAAGGCCGAGATCGCGGCCGCGGTCAAATCCGCGAGCCGGTGAGGAGCGGGATCATGGACGCCACATCACTCGCCACGCTCTGGGCCACCATCGCCCTGATCATCTTCCTCGGCGCCGTCATCTATCTGAGGGTGCCGGGCATGCTTGCCAAGTCGCTCGACGCCCGCGCGGCCAAGATCAGCAGCGAGCTCGAGGAGGCACGGCGCCTGCGCGAGGAGGCCCAGCAGCTGCTGCGACAGTATCAGCAGAAGCGCAAGGAAGCCGAGAAGGAGGCCGCCGACATCGTCGCTGCCGCCAAACGCGAGGCTGACTTGCTTGCCTCCGAGGCGGCCAAGAAGACCGAGGACTATGTCGCCCGGCGCACCGCGCTTGCCGAGCAGAAGATCAGCCAGGCCGAGCGCGAGGCGGTCAGCGAAGTGCGCGCCACCGCCGTCGACATCGCCGTCGAAGCCGCCCGCGCGCTGCTTGCGGCCAAGGTCGACGTCAAGGCCGGCGCGGATCTGTTCAAGTCGGCGCTGGATGATGTCAAGGCCAAGCTGAACTGAGCTGATCGCAGTTACGAATGAGAAAGCCGCCTGGGCAACCCGGCGGCTTTTTTGTTTGATAGGGGAAGCGGGACGCCGAAGCTGCCAATCTCCCCGATAAGGGGCTACGCTATGCACACATTTCCGAGCAGCTGGTCTTTGGCGATAGCGTGCATGGCAGCTTGGCGCATGCATTGTCTTATGTAGCGCTGGTCGACCCCCACTCCGTCTCGG
>NZ_VFWS01000115.1:0-16345 GCF_006443065.1 Mesorhizobium sp. B1-1-5
AAAGCTTGGCGCCTTTCCTCTACCCCGTCGATCGGGGGAGAGGTGGCTCGGCGAAGCCGAGACGGAGTGGGGGTCGATCAGCGCTACATAAGACAATGCATGCGCCAAGCTGCCATGCACCCTATCGCCAAAGACCAGCTGCTCGGAAATGGGTGCATGCCGTAGCCCACTCCGTGGGGCGAGGACCTGTGAACCGTTTGAACCATCACCAAAACTCCGTTGATCCATCATAATTTTATGATGGTCTTGGCCGCTCCGCTGGGCCATAGCGTTAGGCCATGGTCACCGCTACAGCCGATCTCGATCAGGATGCCAAGGCCCGCCGCGGCTTCCTCCTGGCGCTTGGCGCCTATTTCCTTTGGGGGCTCTTGCCCTTCTACATGAAGGCGGTGGCGCATCTGCCGCTTGCCGAGGTGATTGCCAACCGCGTCGTCTGGTCGGTGCCGATCGCGGCGGCGGTGCTCATCTGGGCCGGCCGCACCGCCGACTTCAAGGCGGCGATCCGCTCGCCGAAGAGCCTTGCCATGGCGGCGCTGACGGCGGTGCTGATCTCGATCAACTGGGGCATCTATGTCTGGGCGATCGCCGTCGATCGCACCGTCGAGACCGCGCTCGGCTACTATATCAACCCGCTGGTCAGCGTCGTGGTCGGTGCGGTGCTGCTCGGCGAGCGGCTCGACAGGCTGCAGATCGCCGCGGTGGCGCTCGCTACGATCGCGGTGACGGTGCTCACAGTCGAGGCCGGCAAATTGCCATGGGTATCGCTGGCGCTCGCCTTCTCCTTCGCCGCCTACGGCTTCTTCCGCAAGACGCTGCCGATCGGCCCGAGCCAGGGCTTCCTGCTCGAAGTGCTGCTGCTGTCGGTGCCGGCGCTTTGCTACATCGTCTACCTGATCGCCACCGGCCAGGACCATTTCATCTCCAGCACGGGTGCCGACACCGCATTGCTGATCGGCTGCGGTCCGGTCACCGCAGTGCCGTTGCTGCTGTTTGCATTCGGCGCCAGGCTGCTGCGCCTGTCCACCATCGGCATCATGCAATATATCGCGCCGACCATGGTGTTCCTGATCGCCGTGCTGATCTTCGATGAACCGTTCGGCACCACGCAGGCCATCGCCTTCGCGCTGATCTGGACAGCATTGGCGATGTATAGCTGGTCGATGTTCCGTGGCCGCGAGGTCCGTCCGCCAGCGCCAGCAACAAGATAAGCAAGCGCGCAACGGTTCTCCGTCTGAAATTGCGTTGACCAGGGGAAAGGGCGTCTGATGTACGTTCTGCATATCGGCAACAAGAACTATTCGTCCTGGTCGCTGCGGCCATGGTTGCTGATGCGCGTCCTCGACATTCCCTTTGAGGAGCGGTTGACGCCGTTCCCGAGCGGATCGAGTTTCGACCTCTACCGACAATTCTCGCCCAACGGCCGGGTGCCCTGCCTGGTCGATGACGGCTGGGCGGTCTGGGATTCGCTATCGATCGTCGAATACCTGGCCGAACGCCACCAGGGCGTCTGGCCGGCGGACGCGAAGGCGCGTGCCTGGGCGCGTTCTGCCGCCGCCGAGATGCATTCGAGCTTCACCGCGATGCGCAATGACTGCCCGATGAGCTGCGGCGTCCGCGTCGCGCCGTTACCGATGTCCGGCGCACTCAAGCACGACATCTTCCGTATGGGAGACTTGTGGAACGACGGCCTTGCGCGTTTCGGCGGGCCGTTCCTGGCCGGCGACCGTTTTGGTGCCGTCGATGCATTCTTCGCTCCCATCGCGTTCAGGGCACAGTCCTACGGACTGACGTTCGAAGGCGCGGCAGCTGCCTACCCGCAACGGCTGCTCGATCTGCCGGCCATGCACGAATGGTACGCGGCCGGACTTGCCGAGACGTGGCGCGAGCCCGACCACGAAGCCGAAGTCCGTGCCGCCGGCACGATCGTCGAGGATTTGCGGGCAACCGCCTGAAGCGCTACACGCGCCCCAGCCGTCGCACGAACATATAGATGATGCCGGCGATGACGACCGAGATCGCCGTCACCACCCAGAATCCCAGCGGCGTGCCGACCAGCGGCAATCCGCCGACATTCATGCCGAACAGGCCGGAGATGATGGTCATCGGCAACAGCACCGCCGTCATGACGGAGAGGATATAGAGCAGCTGGTTCGACTGCTCGGTCAGCTTCGCCATCAGCTCGTCCTGCAACAGGCGCGTGCGCGCCTGCAGTTGCTCGCCATCGTGATGCAGCGTGTGCGCCCGGTGTGAAAGCCGGGTCGCCATGTCGTTGATGGGGTCGGGCAGTTCGTTGCGGTGCGAATGGTCGAGATGGCGGAAGAGGCTGGTGAGCGTCGCCATCTGCCGGTGGATCAGCACCAGCTGCCGGCGCGCGTCGACCAGTGCTTGGCGCTCATTGTGCCATGCATCGCACACGATGCGATCCTCGATGCCGTCGAGCGTATCGCCCATCTTGTCGAGCTCGGCCGCCATGCCGTCGAGCGACTGGCCCATCACCGCCTCGATCAGCTCGGCCGGCGTGCGGAATTTGCGCGTGCCGCTCTCCACCAGCTTGCGGATCTTGTCGACCGATTCCAGCGGCTGCTTGCGGGCGCCGACCAGCATCCTGTCGTTGAAAGCGAAGCGGAAATGGGTGAGCCCGCGCGCCTCGGCGAAATCGTGCCTGAGGTCGGGCAGGTCGCCAAAAAGGAAGTCGTCCTCGAAATCGATCTGGCAGCCATGGCTGGGCGACAGGAAGGCGTCGCGCACCGGCGCCGGCAGGGCCTGCTCGGCGCCGATCTCCTGGCGGGCGCGCATGTCGGTGATCTGGTAGCTGCGCCAGCTCCAATGCGCCTCCGCTGGATCCTTGGTGCGGCTGCCGTCGGCCTTGAAATGGTAGATGAAGAACAGCCCGTGCTCGTCCGGCAAATAGGGCGAGAGGTCGGTGCCTTCGGCGGGGAGGGCGATGTTCATGGCGGCTTCGCCGGCTCTTGATGCGGTCAGGGGTCGCGGGGACGGCCACGGCAAACCTACCATGGAGGTTGCCGCCCGGTGTGACATTTTGATGACTGCAGCTGCTGTCACTCTCGACAGGGCTGTCCTATCGTTTGCTCGTTTGCTGAACACCCCGCGCGGCGGCGGTCCGGTCAAACGGCAGCTCGCTTCGTCTGCCTAGGCCGTGGCCAGCCATTTGCGCGATATGGCGAAGGTCCTGAAGGATTTTGCGTCCATCGGACGCCCGAATGCGTAGCCTTGCAGGATGTCGCAGCCGAGGTCCTTCAGGATGCGCGCATGTTCCATCGTCTCGACGCCTTCCGCCACGACGCCGATGCCGAGCGATTTGCCGATTTCGATGATTGACGACACCAGCCGCCGCTGCGCCGCCGAACCGGTTATCGGCGTGACGAGCTGCCGGTCGATCTTGAGACGGCTCGGTTGCAGTTTGAGCAGGCTGACGACGGATGCATGGCCCGTGCCGAAATCGTCGATCTCGATGTCGATCCCGAGTTCCTTGATGTGCTCGATGTTCCAAGTGACAAGCTCGTCATTTTCGTCCAGGAAAATCGATTCCACGAGCTCGAATGAGACGGTTCCCTCCTCGATCGGCAGCTTGCGCAGGCCGTTGATCAGGTCTTTGTCCTCCAGCCTTCGTGCCGAGACGTTGACGGAAAAGCGCGGGATGTTGAGACCGTCGCGCGACCAGCACTGGAAATTCTCCTGCGTTTGTTCGAGGATCGTGCGGTCGATCAGCGAGACCACATTCAATTCCTCGGCCACTCTGAGGAAGATGTCGGGGGCGAGGATGCCGCGTCGTGGATGGCGCCAGCGCGCCAGCGCCTCGACGCCGACGATCTCGAGGGTCTTGGCATCGAACTGTGGTTGGTAGTAGGCGATGAATTCGTTGCGCTCCAGCCCGCCCAGGATCTCGTCCGCGGTCTGCTTGGTCCTGACGATCTCGCTCTGCAGCTCTTCATTGAAGAACTCATAACGATTGCGACCGCGGCTCTTGGCTCGATAGAGCGCGAGATCGGCGTTGACCAGCAGCTGCTTTGCATCGACGCCGCTAAGCGCCGCAATCCCGATGCTGACCCCGAACCGGCATTGGTGGCCTTTATAGTCGACGGGCTGGCGCATTTCTTCGATGATACGGTCCGCTAGCGCGGCGAGTTCATTGTCATCGCGCCCCTGGCACACCACAACGAACTCGTCTCCGCCGATGCGCGCCACGAAGTCGCCTGCCCGGACGTTGGCTTTGATGACCTTCGAGGCATACATGAGCATGGCGTCGCCCGCCGCATGGCCAAGCGTGTCGTTGATGTGCTTGAAGCGGTCGAGGTCGAGATGCAGCAGCGCAGTGCGATCTTCGGGCGAATTGGCCAGCATCTCGTCGAGGTAACGGCGATTGGGCAGGCCTGTTAGCGAATCGTGCAGCGCAACATGCTCGATGCGCGCCTTGGCGGTCTTGAGTTCGGCATTCTTCGATTCCGACAATTGCCGTTCACGCACCAGATTCTCGTTGAGCAGAACGTCGCTGGTCACGTCCCATTCGGCCCCGACCATCTTCGGCGTGCCGTCGCTGTCCTGGAAGTAGCTTGCACGCGCCCGCACATGGCGGACGGTGCCGTCTGGGCGAAGCAGTCGATACTGCGACGAGTAGGGACCTTTTGCAGCCACGGCAAGGTCGAACTCGCGCTGTGCCCGCGCGATATCCTCGGGGTGGATCGCCAGTGCCCAGTCATCATAGCCGCGCGGCTTCCCATCGGCGGGCTTGCCGTAGATCTCATTGACGCGATCGTCCCACAGCAGCTCGTCGGTGACGAGGTCTTGCTCCCACACGCCGATGCCCGAAGCCTCCAGAGCCAGTTCCAGCCTCCCGGACAGGCGCCTCAATTCGGCATAGTTTTTCTGCCTTTCGCCGAACAGCCGTCCGGCCACCAGGATGGGCAGCACCACCAGCACAGCGGCGAGCGCCATGAGCGCCTGCAAGACCCGCTCGTTCTTCGGCACGGCCGGCCAACCGCCCTTGGGGACTGCCGATATCTGCCAGGAACCGAACGGCAGCTGCACTTCTGCCGTTACCGGATTGTTCTTGACGATGTCGGCGCCACCGAAGAAGCGCTGGCCACCGCCGCCAAGCGCATCCATTCCGGTAAGCGCCACATCTATGTCGAGACCGGGGTCGGTGAGGCCGCTTGCGGCGTAGAGCCGATCGATGTCGATAGCCGCCGAGACAAGGCCCCAGAAGCGATCGCCGCCCCCCGCTGTCGGCACGAAGACAGGAATCCGGCCGATGAAGGCGCGCCCGCCCTGCCTGAGGTCGACGGGACCGGCAAGCACCGATATGCGCTGGTCGCGCGCCCTAAGCGCCGCCAAGCGTTGCGCCTCGTTCTTGCGGTAGTCGAGCCCGATCGCCTTCTCGTTGCCCTCCATGGGATACATCAGCGAAATGACGAGATCGGGCGCGCCGCCAATGTTGCGCAGCTGCGATTTCTGCTTGAAGAGATTGGCAGCGAGGGAGGCAAATCTCTGCTGCCCCATATAGGGCTCGGTGACGATGGCCGAGACGAGGCCCTGAACCAGCTGGAGATTGCCGTTGATGTTTCCTTCCAGCTTGGCGCGGATGATGTTGACCTTGTAGAGGACGTCGGCGCGCGTGAGTTGATCGGAAACCGTTTTGTTCTGCTGGTCGACGAAGATCGCGCAGATCATGAGCACGACGAAGGCAATCGCCGCCGGCACGTTGGCGGAAGAGAAAACGGCCTGCCTGATACGACCGATGTTGAAATTTGTCGCGGTCAATTCAACCCGAATAGCTTTCCTGGGCGACGCTCTGTCGATCGGAGGACGACGCGCCATCGATCGGAGTTAAAGGAAAGTGCTTAAATTAGAACTTCCATGCCCGCCTCAAGTTGCGCCATTCGCGGCCTGGAGGCTTGCCTTGAGCCAACAAACTCAAGCCATGATTAATGCCGGCTAACCGGGGCCGTTCATCGCGCAAAAATCGCGATCTTCCGTTGCCTCCAAAAAATTCTTTCCGCCCCCGGGAATAAAGCCGGGGCCCTCGGGGTCTTGGCTGTAGCGAGGCCATCCTCCCAAGGCACGCATCAACCAACCCGGAAGGAATACGCAAATGAACAGAACCGCCTTTGCCGCAGTCGCCCTCCTGGTTGCCACCGGCAGCGCCTTTGCCGGCAGCGACCACTTCTCCTGGGCGAATGGCGGCCAGCAGGCTGCCGTCGTCGACAGCACCACCACCGCTTCCATCGTGAGGCCCGAAATGGCCCGCCACGCCATGAAGCCGGCGACCAGGATTGCTGCGGAAGAGCCCGGCCAGGGCATTTGGGGTCGCTAGGCAGGAGTCGGGACCACAGGTCCCGATCCCCGGCGGGACCGAAAGGTCCTCGCCCAGGAGTCAGAACCGCAGGTTCTGATCCCAGCCGGGACCGAAAGGTCCTCGCTCCGGAGCTCGGGGCGAAGGGTTCTGATCGCGGCGGGGAAGGCACGCCTCGCCGGGTCGGAAACCAGAAGTCCTGATCTCCTCGGCGCCGGTCGGTCTTCAGTCGGACCGGTCGGTGCCGGTTTCCGCAGTCTCGGCGGAGGGCAGCACCGAGCCCTCCGCCATTCTCTCATACCGCATGAAACTTGAAACAACCCGCAGCCATTAGAGGAGATTTCCGATGTTCAACATGACGCGTCGCATGGTGCTGGGATCCGCCGCGGCCGCTGCCGCCTTCGGCATTGCCGGCAAGCTGGAATTCGCGCCCGCGGCTTACGCCGAAACCCCGGTCGAGCCGCTGGTAGGCTTCTACAAATACAAGGTCGGCTCGCTCGAAGTCACCGCGGTCTATGACGGCATCTGGCGCAAGCCGCACGACCCGGCGTTCATCAAGGACGTGTCGGTCGACGACACCAAGGCGGCGCTCGCCAAGGCGGGGCTGACCACGGAATTCATGCCGATCCCGCTCACCGTCGTGGTGCTCAAGATGAACGGCCGCACCATCATGATGGACGCCGGCTCCGGCGTCGGCCAGTGGCAGGCCAACGCCACGCATCTGCCGGCCAACATGAAGGCGGCCGGCATCGACTACAAGGCGATCGACACCATACTGATCTCGCATTTCCATCCGGACCATGTCTGGGGCCTGATGGAAAAGGGCACCAACGATCCGGTGTTCCCGAATGCCGAGCTGATCGTCAACGCCACCGAGTACAATTGGTGGACCGATCCGAGCCGGCTGGCCAAGCTGCCCGAGGGTCGCAAGCCCGCGGGCAAGCGCATCGCCGAGAACTTCCCGAAATGGAAGAACTGGAAGCTGGTCGACGACGGCACTGAAGCGGTGCCCGGCATCCGCATCATGGCGGCGCCCGGCCACACGCCTGGCCATTCCGTCTACCATGTCGATGCCGGCTCCGAGCAGTTCCTCGTCTCGGCCGACACCATGTACGTGCCGGCGCTGCTCGCCCCGCATCCCGAATGGCAGGGCGCCTACGACCAGGACGGGCCGATGGCGATCGCCACACGCCACAAGATCGTCGACCAGGTGATCGCCGACAATGTCCGCATCTGCGGCTCGCACTTTCCGTTCCCCGGCACAGGCAGCTTCGTCAAGGACGGCAATGCCTACGCCTTCACCCCAACCCAAATCTGAATCGGATCCTGAACAGAAAGCGATAACAATGAAACACGCACTTTTCGCGGTGCTCGGCGCCATTGCGGTCTTGACGGCGGCCCCGATCGCCATCGCCGTTCCGGCCTATGCCGTGGACGACATCGAAGGCGCCGACGCGCCGGACCTGACGGCGGTGAAAGCCAAGATCGAGGCCAAGGACTATCAAAGCGCGCTTGCCGACCTGCGCGACCTCGCGCAGGACACTCAGCAGGCCGACGTCTACAACCTGCTCGGCTTCACGCTGCGCAAGACCGGCGACTACCAGACCTCGCTCACCTACTACACCAAGGCGCTGGAGCTTCAGCCCGACCACAAGGCCGCGCATGAATATCTGGGCGAGCTCTATGTCGAGACCGGCGACATGGCCAAGGCCAACGAGCAGCTCGCCTCGCTGCAAAAGCTCTGCCCGGCCGGCTGCGAGGAGCTTGCCGACCTCAAGCAGGCGATCGCCACCAAGGTGACGAAGTAGCTCAGCCTGTTCCTCGCCTCCACAACGTGGGGGAGAGGTGGCCGCGAAGCGGCCGGAGAGGGGCCTGGCACCGACCTCGCCCCCCATAGGTACCGATTTTGGGCGCCGCGGCGGTAGCGCCCGAAAACCGGAGGCGGCGTTCCTCTCCCTCGCGCCGGCTCCGACCTTTCAACCTCAAGCGCACCTGCGTGGACACGGGCGACCGCCCATTTTCCAAACTGCCTGTTTCCAAAGACTGGAGCCGACCATGACACCGATCGAACTCGCCGAAAAACTTCACGCCAGCGACGTCGTCCTGCTTGCCGGCCGGCTGCTGCTGTCGCTGATCTTCGTGCATGAGGGTCTGCAGCTGGCGACGCATTTCGAGGGTGCTGAGAAGGCGATGGCCGCGCTCGGCGTCGGCACGCCGCTGCTTCTCGCCACCATCGCGTTGCAGCTTGGCGCCGGCCTATCGGTGGCGCTCGGCATCCTGGCGCGGCTGGGCGCGATCGGGCTCGGCCTGTTCTGCCTGATGACGGCCGGCCTCTTCCACACCAATTTCGCCAGCCAGAACGAATTGCTGCATTTCGAGAAGGACCTGGCAATCGCCGGCGGCATGTTCATCCTGGCGCTCGCCGGTTCCGGCAGGCTGTCGATGGACAGGGTGCTGATTGCGATGATGAAGGGCAGGGCAGCCAACGCTTTAGAGCCCGAAGCCGGAACCGCGCCGGGCGCTACCAGCCTGCCGGTCTGACACAACCCTGCCGCGCTGGGCGTTCAGCCCGCTTGCTGGCCTGGGACATCTTTCGCTGTGTAAGCAGCAGCGATCGGCGGAAAAGAAAAACCTGCAAATACGCAAACGTTTCAATAAGCTTCGCCCGCAATAGATAATTCACGTGATTCAAATCGCGCTGAACCAGTGGGGTGGAGGGGCTGTTGACTGTAAAGACCTTGGCCGATGCCGTATCGGCCTATGGCGCGTCACTTAAGCCGAAGCTTTCAAATCCGGCGATCGGGGGACAACCCGAGGACCAGCTTCGCGCGCCGCTTGAAGTGCTCGTTCGCGAACTGGGTGAAATCGGCGGGCTGGCGGCCGGCTCAGTCCATTTGGTCGGCGAGACCAGTCTTGCCGACATCAAGACACGCCCGGACTTCGCGGTCACCGTTCACCACGCTCTGGTGGGATTTATCGAGGTCAAGGCTCCGGGCAAGGGAGCTGACCCACGGCATTTCGCCGATCCGCACGACAAGGATCAGTGGAACAAGCTGAAATCGCTGCCGAACCTTCTCTACACGGATGGCAGCGCTTTCAGCTTGTGGCGTGATGGTGCGCTTGTGGGCAAGATTGCCGCTTTGGAAGGCGATCTCGAAACCGCCGGCTCAAAACTCATTGCGCCGGACGGCTTGCTACCGTTGTTGCTCGATTTTCTGACCTGGGCACCGGTGCCCCCGCCAAATGCAAAACGACTCGCGGAGATCAGTGCCCGCCTCTGTCGTCTTTTGCGTGACGAGGTGATTGAGCAACTTGCCCGCAACAGCGAAGGGCTGACCACACTCAAGCAGGACTGGCGCAAATTGCTTTTCCCCGAGGCGGATGATCAACAATTCGCGGATGGCTACGCGCAGGCCGTGACCTTCGGCTTGTTGATCGCCAGGGCGCTCGATATTCCGCTCGCTGCCGGTATCCATCAAGCGGCCCACGAGCTCAGAAAGACCAACTCGCTCATCGGCACAGCGCTCGGCATGCTGACCGATGATGACTCCAATCAGAAGGCTCTCCAGACCTCTCTCTCGACGCTTACGCGTGTGCTGGACAAGGTGAATTGGCACACGATCAGCAAGGACAAACCAGAAGCATGGCTCTATTTTTATGAGGATTTCCTTGGCGTCTACGATAACAAGCTGAGGAAGCAAACCGGCTCCTATTACACGCCGCCGGAAGTCGTCGATGCCATGGCCGGATTGGTGGATGAGGCGCTGCGAGGGCCGCTTTTCGAGCGCCCGGCCGGACTTGCATCCGCCGATGTCACACTGGCAGATCCCGCGATGGGAACAGGCACTTTTCTGCTCGGTGTCTTGCGCAAGATTGCCGCGACGATCTCGGGCGACCAGGGTCCCGGTGCGGTCGCAAATGCCATCGAGGCGGCGGCGAAGCGACTTGTTGGCTTCGAATTGCAGTTTGGCCCGTTCGCGGTGGCTCAGCTTCGGCTCGTCGCCGAAATGCAAGCCCTTATCAAGCCGAAGCCCGGCGAGGCGCTAAAATTGCCGGACATGAAACTCTTCATCACCAATACGCTGGGCAACCCCTACGTCGAGGAAGAAACGCTGATGCAGGGCGGCGCCATCGCCAAATCGCGGCGTGACGCCAACACGGTGAAGAAAGAACAGAAGATCACGGTTGTCCTCGGCAATCCCCCTTACAAGGAAAAGGCAAAGGGGCGCGGCGGCTGGATCGAGGCCGGCTCGGGGGGAAAGCTCAAGGCCCCGATGGATTGGTGGGCCGCGCCGCGCGAATGGGGCGTCGGTGCGCACGCGAAGCACTTGAAAAACCTCTATATTTATTTTTGGCGCTGGGCGACCTGGAAGGTATTCGGCACCGGGAATTATGCTGCGACTGGCTTTCCCGACAAGGATGAGGAAGGCATCGTCTGTTTCATCACGGTTGCCGGTTTTCTGAACGGCCCCGGGTTCGAACGCATGCGCGACGATCTTCGGCGCACCTGTTCGGACATATGGGTGATCGACTGCTCTCCGGACGGACACCAGCCTGAGGTCAGGACGCGCATTTTCCAGGGGGTGCAGCAACCGGTCTGCATCGTGCTCGCGGCCAAGACACTCGGCAAGAGCAAGGACACTCCCGCGAGAGTGCGCTTCCGTGCGCTGCCGAAAGGGTCGCGCGAAGATAAGTTCGCGGCATTGGAAAAGCTGACACTGGGCTCAGGGGCGTGGCAGGACTGTGCGTCCGCATGGCGTGCCCCTTTTTTCCCCGCGGCCAGCGGCGATTGGGATGCTTTTCCTCCGCTCAAATCCTTCTTTGACTATGACGGCTCGGGTGTCATGCCTGGCAGAACGTGGATTATCTCACCGGACCGCCAGTCGCTCGAACAGCGTTGGACGAAGCTCCTATCCGAGAAAAATCCGGCGAAGAAGGAAGAGCTGTTCCATCCCCATCTGCGGCAAGGGAAGCCAGGGGATAAGCATATTCGCAAAACCATTGCTTCGGGATTGGCGCAGCACGAAGAGCGGCTTGGCGCGGTAATCGATGAAGCGCGGCCGGTCATTCCTCCCGCACGCTATGGGTTCCGGTCCTTCGATAGACAATGGATAGTTCCCGATGCCAGGCTGATTAACCAGCCAAATCCGTCGTTGTGGGATAACTATTCACCGAGACAGGTCTGCCTAACAGCACTCGAGCGGGTCGCCCCGAAATCCGGGCCGGCAGTCACCTTCACCAGCCTCATTCCCGATCTTGACCATTACAAGGGCTCCTTTGGTGGCCGTGTCTATCCATTGTGGCGAGATCCGGTGGCAAAGCAGCCCAATATGGCACCGAAGGTGGTGGGCATGCTGGCGGACATCCACGGCCATCCAATTTCAGCCGAAGATGTGATGGCTTACCTGGCTGCAGTGCTTTCGCATCCGGCCTTCACGGTGCGCTTCCAACCCGATTTGGTGCAGCCTGGCCTGCGCGTTCCTCTCACCGCGGACCCTATGTTGTTCGCTGAAGCTGCGGCACTTGGCCGTGAGGTGATCTGGCTGCATTGTTATGGCGAGCGCTTTGCGGACATGGAAGCTGGACGGCCGAAAAGCCCACCCCGTATGCCGGAAGACCTGCGTCCCTTCATTCCGGAAGACGGCGGCATTCCGGGCGCACCGGAGCCGTTGCCCGACACGATGGAGTATGATGCTCCTCAGCGCCGGCTTCATGTCGGCAAGGGCTTCATCGACAATGTCTCGCCGGAGATGTGGAACTACGAAGTTTCGGGCAAGAAGGTCGTTTGGCATTGGTTCAGCTATCGCCGGCTGGACCGCTCGCGCCCGCAGATCGGCGACAAACGGCCTCCGTCGCAGCTCGATTCGATCCAACCGGATCATTGGCTGGCCGAATACACGACCGATCTGATCGACCTCCTCAATGTTCTCGGCCGCTTGATTGCGCTGGAGCCGGCGCAGGCCGATTTGATGGAACGCATCTTGAAGGCCGAACTGATCAAGGCCGATCATTTGAAGGCGGCGCTCGGCGAAGGCGAAGCGGATAACTGACAGGGATGTCAGGAAAACGGGGATAAGCCTGGTTGGCGCCATCGTGTAACCAATTTGGTTACGCCATAGTGCAGGTACGAATCGTACCCGGTACACCCATGGCCAGCAGACACCAGCTCGATCTTTTCGGCAGCGATGAGCCCGAGCTCTTCGATCAAGACGCGCCGCCCGTCTACTACCAGGGCGATCCCGATCGCGTCCGCGCAAGGCTGCACAAGCTGATCGCGGAAGCGCGAGCGGCTGACTCGCTACCTTGGGATGCGGACAGTGTTCGTCTCTATCGCAAGATCGTGCCGCAAATGGTCCTTTGGTTGCCGCAGGAGGAAGGCGCGCAGCTCTGCTTCGAATTCGAGGAAGAGATGCGGCGACTGGCTGCAGCGTAATATCTGCTCGATGCAATCACTTCTGCCTGCTTTCACAACACGCTGGTGATCCCGCCATCCACCAGCAGCGTCTGTCCGGTGACAAAACTCGCCGCGTCCGACGCCAGGAACACCGCCGCGCCCGCCAACTCTTCGACATCGCCCCAGCGTCGCATCGGCGTGCGGCCGGCGAGCCAAGTCGAGAATTTCTCGTCGGCAACCAATGCTGCATTCAGCTGGGTCTTGAAATAGCCCGGCGCGATGGCATTGACGCGCACGCCATGCTGGCCCCATTCGCCGGCCATCGACTTGGTCAGCATGGTGATGGCGCCCTTGCTTGCCGCGTAAGGCGCGATCGAGGGCCGGGCGAGCGCGCTCTGCACCGACGACACGTTGATGATCACGCCCTTGCCGCGCGCAATCATCCCTTTGACCGTCGCGCGGCTGACCTTGAACACGCCGTCGAGATTGGTCGCCATCAGCGCATCCCAGTCGGCGTCGGAAAAGGTCTCGAGCGGCGCGCGGCGCTGGATGCCGGCATTGTTGACCAGGATGTCGATCGGCGCGGTGCCGGCTTCCGAAGCCGCGATTGCCGCGTCGACCGACCGTGTGTCGGTCACGTCGATCAATGACTCCGCCACCGTGTAGCCCTCGGCGCGCAAACGGTCGCCGGCGGCCTTCAACTCGTCAGCCTTACGGCCGCCGATGGTGACGCGTGCGCCCGCGGCAGCCAACGCCTCCGCGAAAGCGAGCCCCAGCCCGCGGCTGGCGCCGGTGACGAAAGCATGCCGGCCTTCGAGGCCGAAGAGGCGGCCGAGATAATCAGTCGAGCGCAATTTGCACCTTCATCGATTGCGATTTGTCGCTGGCCAGCGCGAAGGCCTTGTGGGCCCCGGCCAACGGCAAGGTGTTGCCGAGCAGAGGCGCCGGAATTCTTCCTCGCACAGCTAGCAGCAAAGCCCGGCTCCCATTCAACCGATTCATCTGATAAATCGGACTAACAAGCGGGCTGTGCCGCATTGGCAATTAGTCGGTGCGGTATGGCGCGGCCTATCATCGTGGGGGATATGTCATAAACTGTCCCCGAATTGCTTGCGCACCCGCGCAGGCGCCCCTCCCTGTGCAGTTGACTGAGATGGAGCTAATACTTGGCTTGATTTCACGCGAGAATTGCTTGCGGTCGTCGGCAGGCTTATGGGGGAACGATGCTTAAATGGGGTGCAATCCTGGGTGTGATCGGCTTTCTCGGCGGCTTCGTCGGCCCGGTCATCTTTACGCCGGAGGCAAACCAGGGTCCGCTGCTCGGCATCTTCATCACCGGCCCGCTGGGCTTCGTCCTCGGTCTCATGGTGGGCTTTGTCCTGCGGTTGCTGCCGGATCGCCGCTAGGCTTCGGCTGGCGGTCCGTTGGCCCGCGGAACGCTATCCGTGCTGTCCCGCAAGCATAGCCCGAGGCGCTGAGGCGCATTCCGCAAGGCTGCGGCTGGCCCTGCGCCGGCTTTTATGCGCTGCTCATTCTCACCGCGGCATTCCAGATCTGGCGCCGACTTCAGCGGCGTGAAGCCGACCACGCAAGGTTGGCGGGTGTGCGGCTGGCGCTGCTCGTCGCGCTGCCCGCGATGGAGTGGCTGTCGGTGAATGCAATGCAGGACGCTTGGCCGTGCCATCTAGGCTAGGTCGCAACAAACTGGCAGGATGGCTCGATCAACGCGATTTGGGGGCGATCGCATGACTTTGCTTCAATTTCCGGTCACCGGCGAACAGGTCTCGAACGATGAGACGGAAGAGGTCATCCGCGAGGCCGAGCCGCATCGCGCGCTGGTACGCTACCGCCCCGATGGCGGCGAGCTCTTCATCCATACGCGGGTGAACATGCCGCTGCTGCGGGCCGCCGCCTCGCTGCCGATCCTGCGCCTGAAGCCCACGCCGCGCGCAGACGAGTTGACGGGGCGTGACACTCTGCTGACGCCCAACGGGTCGCAGCGAAGCTACGCTTTCCTCGAAAAGCTTTGCCAGGATCTGGCTGCTGCAAACTGCCCAGCCTGTTATATCGCCGAACAGCATGGCGCGGGCGGCCGCGATTTCTATTTTACGACCGAAGACATCGCCGGTTTCGAACATATAGCTGGCAAGGCCGCCGAGGCGCTGGCCTTTCCGCTCACGCTGGAACAGCATTCGCTTGCCGCGTTGGCGCCGCTCATCCTTCCCACCGAGGCGATAGGCGACCTCCGGCTGGAAATCGCCGCGAATGCCCGCATCCGGCCGACACGCTTCGAGTTCTGGGGCGCCGAGCCGTCTCTGGCGAAGCTGCGCGCCGAGCTTGAAAAGCGCGGCTACCGCTTCTTGAGTCTGGAGATAGTCTCGCGTGAGCTCAGGATGGCGAAGGACGTGCCTATCGACGGCGAGGGTTTCGGCTCCGTGCTGAAGGAAATCGTTCCGCTGGCAAGGTCGCTGCAATGCAGCTATCGCGGTACCGAGACCGTCGAGGGCCACGAACAGTTCCTGCTCACCCGCCCTCTGCCCGAGCGCTACAGCGGCGCGCGCCCGGGTATTTTCAGTCGTCTTTTCGGTCGCGGGTAGGCGCTGTCAGGTGGGCCGCCGCAGCTGCTTCACCGCTTCGGTCCGAAACCCGGATAAGGGTTGAGCGGCACGATCGCCGCGATGTCCATCATGCCGGCCTCGATCAGCGGCAGCGTGGCAAGGTGGCCGCGCACCTCCTTTTCGTCTGCCGCCTCGAACATCATGCCGCTGCCGGGAACGTCGCCGCGGTTCCAGATCTGGCGCACGGCGCCTTGCGCATAGAGCGCCTTGCGCTGTTCGGATTCGGGCGTCAGCAGCGGCGCGAAATCGGCGTCGCCGAACTTCTGGGTATTGCGGGTGAGCAGGGCAAAGAACTGCATGGCGATCTCCTTTGTGGCCGGTTGGTGCTGGAAGGTATCGCGCCACATGATTAGACTGTCCAAGCCTGATTAGGCTATGGTTGAGACCTCTCAGGGCTGAACTTGGAGGTGAAGATGCTCGACCTGCGCCAGATCAGATACTTCGTCGCCGTCGCCGAAGCCGGCAATGTCGGCCGCGCCGCCGAGCAGTTGCACATCTCGCAATCCCCCTTGAGCCGGCAGATCATCCAGCTCGAGGAACAGCTGGGCGTCGCCTTGTTTGAGCGGGCGAAGCAGCGCGTCCACCTCAACGCCGAGGGCAGGGCCTTCCTTGCCGAAGCCCGCGCGCTGCTTGCCAATGCGGCGCGGCTGGAAGAGCTCGGCCGCAACCTTGCCAGCGGCGCCACAGGCAGCCTCGCCATCGGCTATGTCGAGGGCGCGGTGCATTCCGGATTGGTCGCGGACATGCTGCGGGATTTTTGCCGTGCGCGGCCGGATTTTCATCTGCAGTTGCGCAGCCGGCGGACGGCGGCGCAGTTCGAAGATCTGAGGCAGCGTGTCCTCGACCTCGGTTTCGTCTATGCGCCGGCGCCGCAAGGCGATCCGGATATCGAGAGCATATTGGTGCGGCGCGAACCGCTGGTGCTTGCAATCCCGGAAGGCGATTCGCTCGCCGATGTCGCCGACATCGCGCCCGGCCATCTCAACGGCCGCGTTTGGATCACAGTCGTGCGCCAGCCCGGCG
>NZ_VFWS01000116.1:0-16114 GCF_006443065.1 Mesorhizobium sp. B1-1-5
GATCGTGGTGTTGAGCAGGGCCGTCTTGAAATCGCGGCCGACCGAGGTGGGGCCGAAAATCTCGTGGAAATTGCGAAGCCCGACGAAGCTCGCGTCGGAAAAGGGCGTCTGCGTCGACCAGTCCTGGAATGACAGCCAGACGGTCAGCAGCATCGGCAACAGCACGAACACGCCGATCAATGTCACGGCGGGCGCAAGCATGATGCCCGCCGAGGCACGAAAAGCTTTGGCCATTCATCGGACCCAAAACATGCCGGGCTGAAACCCGACTCTATTTCGCCGCGCGCTTCAGGATCGACGTGGCGTCGGTCTGCGCATTCGCCTGCGCATCCTTGGCCGAGACCTGGCCATACTGCAACGCCTCGAGCGTCTGCTGCAGCGATTCCGAGAATTCCTGGCCGCCGAGCACGACAGGGAAGGGGCGCGCATCGGCAAGCCCCGAGACGTAGCCGGACAGGAATTCGGAGCCGAGCTTGTCCTTGTGCGCCTCGATGTCGGAAGTGCGTGACGGCAGGATGCCCATCGACATCAATATGTCGGACATGGCCGAGGCGCCGTTCTTGCCCGACTTCGGGCTATTCAGCCAGGCGAGGAACTCCCAGGCTGCCTTCTGCTCGGCCTCGCCGGCCTTGGCGTTGACGACGGTCATCCAGGAATAGGAGATCGAATGCGGCTTGTCGCCGCTTGGGCCGACAGGGATGGGAGCGGTGGCGATGTTTGCGAACTTGTCGCCCATGCCGGTCTTGAGCGCGCTTTCCCACCAATTGGCCATGATGATCATGCCGGTCTTGCCGGAGACGAAATTGTCGAGGAACGGACCGGTTGTGTTGGCGTCGGCCGTTGCCATCGCCGGATTGCTCGCGCCGGACTTTATCAAGTCTTCATAGAGCGCGAAGGTTTCGCCGGCCTGGGGACTGTCCAGCGCCGGCTTGCCGTCCTTGACCAGGTTGCCACCATTGGAGACGAGCAGCGAGGCGAAAGGATGGACCACCCCCGCCGCCCATGAGTTGATCATGCCGAAGCCCTGCTGGCCCTTGGCCTTGTCGGTCAGCTTCGCGGCGGCATCCTTGAGTTCGGCCCAGGTTTTGGGCGGAGCGGCGATGCCCGCTTCCTTGAACAGCGCCTTGTTGTAGTTCAGCGCGTAGACGTCGATCTCGTTCGGAATGCCGTAGAGCGTGCCGCCGACCGAGGCGGCGCTGACGACGCCCGCCGGCCACGCGCTTTTCACCTCGGCTGCCACCGCATCGGGAGCGGGGGCGACGAGCTTGTCCTTTGCCAGTTCCGGCAGCCACAGATCGTAGATGCCGCCGATGGTCGGACCATCGGAGGAGCCGCCCTGCGAGCGGAGCGTGGTCAAGAGATCGCCGAACGGAACCGCGCGCACGGTGACGGCGACATCCGGGTGCTCCTTGGAAAAATCCTTGGCCGCCGCTTCGAGCAGCGCCACCGTCTCCGGCGACCAATGCGTCAGGTAGGAGATGTTGACCGATTGCGCCCAGCCGGTCGCGGGCAGCGCAATAAGTCCCGCGGCGAATCCAAGCTTCGAGATCCAGGCAAGCGACATCGGCGTCCTCCACATAAGCCATGACCAGAGTGGATGACGTTATGACAAGTTTGAGCAAAGGCGCAAGCCCTCTCGCACGTGGACGTGCGGATCATGCTTGCAAATGAAAAACTCGATGATGTCAATCCACTCAGATAACGTAAGTGGATCAGTAGGATAAGATGCGGTTTCCTGGCCGATCGCCGATCAATAGGTAGCCGTCGACGTCTTTGCGGCTCTTGCGAGCGGCATCATGTCGTTATAATGACATCTGAAAAAATGCTGACCGGAGCCGCCATACATGACACGGGTTCTCGCCATCGATCTCGGCGGCACCAATCTGCGCGCCGCGGTCCATACGGGCGATATCGGCGCCCTCGTGCCCCAGGTCCGTGAGCCGGCGCCGGCGAGCCTCGACGCGTTCGTGACGCACGTTCGCACGCTCGCGGCCGTAGGCGAGGCCGAAGCGCTCGGGCTTGCCGTGCCGGGACTTGTCGAGGGCTCCGCATGCCGCTGGATACCGAATCTGCCCTGGCTCGACGGCGTCGACATCGCGGCGCTGTTTCCCGACCTTCGCGTGGCGGTCGGCAATGACGCGCAGATCGCGCTGCTCGCGGAAGCGGCGAAAGGCGCGGCCGAGGGTGTCTCCGACGCGATCCTGCTGGCCATCGGCACCGGCATCGGCTCGGCGGTGCTGGCCAATGGCCGCATCGTCGCCGGCGCGCATGGCGGCGCCTGTTCCTTCGGCTGGGCCTGCGCCGACGTCAGGGACCATGGCGAGGATCGCAGTGGCTGGCTGGAACGTGTCGCCTCCGGCCGTGCGCTGGACGCCCTTGCCGCACAGATCGGACTAGCCGACAGCCGCCAGCTGATCGCCGCCGCCAAAGCAGGCCAGCTTGCCGCACAGACCCTGCTCGAGGTGCCGGCGCGCCAGCTCGGCACGGCGCTCGCTGGCGCGGTCGGGTTGCTCGATCCAGGCGTCATCCTGGTCTCGGGCGGCCTGGCCGATGCGCTGGATGTGATTGCGCCGCCGTTGCTTGCGGCGCTACGGCGTCAATTGCCGCCGCATCTGCGCGGCATCGAACTTAGGCCTGGAAAATTCGGCTCCCGCGCCGGCCTGATCGGTGCTGCGCTTGCCGGACAGGCGGGAAGCGGGTGGAGGCAGATCCGATGAGCGAAGCGAGCTTTCAGCAGCCGGACCGCAGGCGACCGGAGCCGCTCTGGTACCAGGTCGAGGAGGCGATCCGCGCCATCGTCAAGAGCGGCGAGTGGGCGACCGGCGACCAGATCCCGGCCGAGGACAGGCTCTGCGCGCTGTTCGGCGTCAGCCGCATCACGCTTCGCCATGCGCTGCGCAATCTTGAGGAAAGCGGGCTGCTCAGGCGCGAGCATGGAAGGGGCACCTTCGTGCGCTCGGCGACGCTGGTCGCCGGCACGCGCGAGCTCACCTCCTTCACCCAGGAAATGGGCAATATCGGCGTGGTCGCCGGCTCGCGCCTGCTCGATTGCAGCCTGACGACGGCGGGTGCGGCGGCGGCCGGCGCGCTGGAGATCGAGGAGGGCGATCCTGTCGTGCGGATCCGGCGATTGAGGCTGGGCAACAACGAGCCGATCGGCATCCAGACGGCGCAACTGGCCGCAGCGCGCGTGCCGGGCTTTCTCGACGCCGGCCTGCTCAAGGGCTCGCTCTACGAGGCGCTGGAGCGTCAGTACGGCATCGTGCCGGTCGAGGCGCGCGAGAACTACCGTGTCGGTTCCGTCAGCGCCGCCGACGCCGAGCTGCTCGACCTGCCAACGGGCAGTCCCGCCTTCGTCGTCGAGCGCATCACCATCGACGAGCGCGGCCCGTTCGAATTCACCGTCTCGGTCATGCGCGGCGACCGCTATGAGATACGCTCGACGCTGCGCGCCGGCCGTCTCCCAAACACCAGAAGCTGACACGATCAACAGGAGTACCGAAGTGTCCGATCTCTACATTCCCCGTCTCGCCGCCCTCCTCGAACAGGCATCGAAGGCCAATGAAGAAGCCTTCGGCCAGGCGGCGAGCCGCTTCGCCGACACGCTGCAAAATGGCGGGCTGGTCCATCTCTACGGTTCGGGCCATTCGGTGCTGCCGGCGCAGGAGATGTTTCCGCGTTATGGCAGCTTCGTCGGCTTCAACCCGCTGACCGACCCGCGCGTGATGTGGCACAACGTGCTCGGCGCAGGCGGCGTGCGCGAGCTCTTGTGGCTGGAGCGGACCGAGAAATATGCCGAGAAGTTCCTCGATCATCAGCCGCTGAACAAGGGCGATTCCATCATCATCTTCGGCCATAGCGGCCGCAATTCCTCCGGCATCGACACCGCGCTCTACGCCAAGAAGCGCGGCATCTTCGTCGTCGCGGTCACCAGCAAGAACAATCTCGACAAGCCGGCCACGCATTCCTCCGGCAAGCGGCTGGCGGACGCCGCCGACCTCGTCATCGACACCTGCTCGCCGATCGAGGACGCGGTGGTGCCGATCGAAGGCTGGGGCCGCCCGGTGTCGGGCTCGTCGACGGTGCTGGCGATGATCATGGCGCATGAGCTGCTCGCCCGCACGGCCGAGCAATTGTCGAAGCGCGGCATCGAGCTGCCGGTCTTCGCCTCGCCGACCATTGCGGGCGTGACGCTGCATGACACCGACGTCATCTACGGCGTCTACCGCGAACGCATGATCGAGGCGCAGAAGAAGCACCTGCCGACCTTCCAGGCGACGATGCGCGGGGAATGATCAGGCGGTGGGAGGCGCATCAGGCGCTTCCCGCGAGCCGTTCAAATCCGGCGCCGCCTGGTTGCGGAATGCCTGGGCGGCGCGTCATTCTCATCGGGATTGGGGATCGGCTCCTCGTCGGGCAGCCGGTCCGGCTCCGG
Organism: Mesorhizobium sp. B1-1-5; assembly: GCF_006443065.1. Classification (NCBI taxonomy): domain Bacteria; kingdom Pseudomonadati; phylum Pseudomonadota; class Alphaproteobacteria; order Hyphomicrobiales; family Phyllobacteriaceae; genus Mesorhizobium; species Mesorhizobium sp. B1-1-5. The sequence continues at coordinate 4,436 of NZ_VFWS01000116.1, forward strand.
CTCGCGCACCGGTTTCGGTTCCGGGATGGGCGGCGGCGTGGGCACGGGCGTGGGAGATGGGTCCGGATTGGGGAGAATGGCCATCGCTTTTTCCTTCCGTTCGATGCCTTGGCAGGGCCTGCTGCGAATCCCAAAAACCGGGATGTCCTGCCCGACCTGAACTGATGGAGGTGACCGCTGCGTTCAGACGCTTCGTCTGGAGCGATCGGCGGCGCAAGCTGGCAGAACGGCCACGCCCGCGGATGGTTCCAACACGATCGCGGCGCGCGACGGCGGCACATAACGATCAAATGATTCCACCCGCCTGTTTCGGCTCTTGCCGGCGTCGGTCGGCGCCTTAAATCCCGTTGTGGACGGGGGCCATCTGCCGACACAGGAGACGGCCGTGAAGCACCAAACCCTTGATCAGATCAACGCCGTTGCCGACGTTCATGCCGAAGCACCGGCTCTCATCGCCAATCGCGGCCAGCGCCTCGAGCGCTGGGCGCAGCTTCTTGAACAAAATCCCGGCCGCCGCCTCACGGCGCTGGCGGGCACCGAATACGCCTCAGCCGATGTGCGCCAAAGAATGCGTATCGACGGCTCGGCGATCACCATCGCTTTCGAGGACCCGATCTTCCGCGCGCAAGGCCTGCGGGACGACACTTACGGCGAAGCCAAGCGCTTCTTCGAAATGAGCGACTGGCAGCTGCATGAAGTCGTCTGCCATTGCCATGTCGGCGCCAACATGCCGGCCCGCTGGGCGGCCTCGCGCGTGCGCGCGGCGATCTCCCCGGGCGCCGGCATTTTCGCCTGGCTGAGGGCGGTGTTCATGCGTTAGAGCGGTTCCGTCGGCGGGATCGCGTCGGGCTCGCCGGTTGACGGAGACGAAGGAGAGGCGCCGGGCTCTCCTCCGCGTCAGCGATCGATCTCGCCGAATACGATGTCGAGCGAGCCGATGATCGCCGCGACATCGGCCACCATATGCCCGCGCGACAGGAAATCCATCGCCTGGAGATGGGCGAAGGATGGCGCGCGTATCTTGCAGCGATAGGGAACGTTGCTGCCGTCCGAGACCAGATAGACGCCGAACTCGCCTTTCGGCGCCTCGACCGCGGCATAGACCTCTCCGGGCGGCACGCGGTGGCCTTCGGTATAAAGCTTGAAATGATGGATGGTCGCTTCCATCGAGCGCTTCATGGTGGCGCGCGGCGGCGGCGTGATCTTCTGGTTCGGCACGGCGACAGGACCCTGGCCATCGGATGAGCGCAGCTTTTCCAGGCACTGCCGCATGATCCGCACCGACTGGCGCATCTCTTCCATGCGCACCAGATAGCGATCGTAACAGTCGCCGTGCTTGCCGATGGGGATGTCGAAATCCATTTCGGGATAGCACTCATAGGGCTGCGCCTTGCGCAGGTCCCAGGCGGCGCCCGAGCCGCGCACCATGGGGCCGGAGAAGCCCATGGCCCAGGCGTCGTCGAGCGAGATCACGCCGACATCGACATTGCGCTGCTTGAAGATGCGGTTGTCGGTGAGCAGGCCCTCGAGATTGTCGCAGGCCTTCAGGAACGGATCGCAAAAATCCCAGATGTCGTCGAGCAGCTTTTCCGGCAGATCCTGATGGACGCCGCCGACGCGGAAATAGTTCGCGTGCATACGCGCGCCTGAGGCGCGTTCATAAAACACCATCAGCTTCTCGCGTTCGGCGAAGCCCCATAGCGGCGGCGTCAGGGCGCCGATATCCATGGCCTGCGTGGTGACGTTGAGAAGATGCGACAGGAGCCGCCCGATCTCGCAAAACAGCACGCGGATCAGTTGGCCGCGCCGGGGAACGGACAATTCGAGCAGCTTTTCGGCGGCAAGGCAGAAGGCATGCTCCTGGTTCATCGGCGCGACGTAGTCGAGCCGATCGAAATAGGGCAGGGCCTGCAGATAGTTCTTGTATTCGATCAGCTTTTCGGTGCCGCGATGGAGCAGGCCGATATGCGGATCGGCGCGATCGACGATCTCGCCGTCCAGTTCCAGCACCAGCCTGAGCACGCCATGCGCCGACGGGTGCTGCGGCCCGAAGTTGAGCATGAAGTTGCGGACCGCGGCTTCGGTCATGACGGCCTCCGCAAGAGTGAGGATCGAAGGCGAACCGCGGCCCGTCGGCCGCCGTTCGGCTGGGTTATGCCCCCAAGGTCAGGCCGTCGTCTGGATGATCAGCGTCAGCGTGCCGTCACCGTCGATGTTGGCGGCGACGACCTGCGAGGAATTCAGTCCGTTCGCATGCAGAACCGACGTCGCCTCGGGCGAGGCGTCGACCGAGTTCTGCAGCTTGGCCAGTTCCTTGGCGGTCGTCCTGGTGACTATGGCTTCGGCCTGCGCCTTCACTTCCGAGGGCAGGTCCTCCATCGCCACCACGACGATGTTGGTGACGTTCTGGGCGGCATCGTCTTGGCCGGGTTGGGACTGGCCTGGCTGCGGCTGGCCGGGGATGGGCTCCTGGGCAGGGGGCGTCGCTTGCGGCGGTTGCGGATCGGCGCGTTGAGCGGAAGCGGGTTGCGCCAATGCCATTGCCGACAGCGTCAGGACCATCGTCAACATGCGCATCGTCTTTCCTTTCCATCTGGAAAACCTGACGACACAACCCTGGCGCCCGGCGATGGTTCCCGGATAATCGCCGGCGCGCCCTGCTTAAAGAGCCCGCATTGTCCGCAACGTCACCGAATAGCGATGGCGTTCGACTGGCGGGATGCTGTGCTCCCACTCGTGCCTGACCGGCCCTGTCATGAGATAGAGCGATCTGGGCTCGACCTCGATCGTTTCACGGTCCCATGCCGCGCCGTTCTTGCGGCGCAGCCGGAAGCTGCAGGGCGCTAGCAGGGAAACGCCGGCGACCAGCTCGAAATGCGGCTTGTCCCGATGCCAGCCTATGCCGGCGCCCGGGCGATATTCGTTGATCAGCACTTGCGCGAATTCGGCTGCCGGGACGTCCGCGGAGGCGGCGACCTTGGCGCGAAGCGGCAGCAGGAAGTCCGGTATGGGCGGCGCCTCCACGACCTGGCGGCGTTCGTAATCGTAGCGCAAGCCGAAGCCGACGATTTGCCTGTTGGCAAGATGGCCGTGAAAATCGAACGGCTGGAAAGGCAGGCTCCGGATATGGCTGACCAGCTCGAGTTCTTCGTCGCGGGCAATCAGGTTCGGCTGGTAGGAGAAGCCCACGGGCATGGGCGGCAGGCTTGCAGGCGCACCGAAGAGATCGCCCTGGAACGCGTCGCCGGCAGCTCGGTTTTTCAATGATGTCATGCGGCTCAGATAGGCAATCGGACCCCTTGTGCAAGCCGGCAGGGCGGAACCTCGCGGCGCAGGAAGGATTAAGCGTTGGAAGCAGGAGGCGGCACATGCCTTCCACCGCGATCCGGACCATCCATTACGATCCGTCGAGACGGGTCCTCTCGGTATGGTTCGTCCCGACCGGCAAGCGCTATGACTATGAGGACGTCGGACCCGAGGTCTACACGGCTTTCAAGGCGGCTTTCTCGAAAGGGCAGTTCTTCAACGAATTCGTTCGCGACCGCTTCAGATATCACCTGGTCGAGCATGAAGGCTCGGCCTGCTCCGAAAAAATATAGAAATCAATCAAGTTGGCTGGCGGAGAGAGCGGGATTCGAACCCGCGTTACGGTTTCCCGTAAACACACTTTCCAGGCGTGCGCCTTCAACCACTCGGCCACCTCTCCGTCTTAGCATCTCGCGTCGGTCGGTTTCGCCGCGCGGGTTGGGGAGATGCTCCCAGGGAAGTCCTCAACGGATATTCGGTATGCCCTCAACCGGCAGGCAACCCTTCCCGGCACCGCTAGCCGTCTAGGCAAACAGGCGCGGGGCTCATCTAGTCGATCCTAAAGCGAATGCCAAGCCATATTGGCATTGCCGCGGCTTTTGCCGTGTATGGGCGCAAAGACAGGGTCAGGGGCGATGCGTTCGAATGATGTGCACAGGCCGATCGCGACGCGCCGGTGATGCTTGACTTCGCCTCCGCCCGGCTGTCGACTGCGCCAAATCTCTGTTTTCATGCAGTCCCGGTGGACGGTTGCGAGCTTTCCCTGGAATTGCCGGTTCGGGTTTTGCAATTCCCGCCGGAAAGCCGCGAGGCGGCTTTCCCGGAATTGCCTGGGCGAGGGGCATCGTCCCAACATGGCATCGATCGACCAGCAACCCGCGGGGCGGCCGGACGGCGGGCTTTCCCTCATCCCGGTGGCGTGGCTCGTCATCGTCATGGGGCTGTCGGCCTACGGGCTGATCTCCTCCTGGCGGCTGATCGGCGACTTCAGCCTGCCCGACAGCGTGTTCTTCCTGGTCTATGGCGGCCTTACCGGCGGCGTCATCACCATCCTGTGGGGGCTGTACCTGCTTGGCCTTGCCTTCAACCGCTCGGCCCGCTTCCCGCGCCATTACACGATCTGGCAGATCGCCATCATCATCTGGCTCCTGGTGCGCCAGGCCTATGTGTTGCTCGTGTCCGACTTCGTCTTCTCGGCCGAGGCGCTGGGCTTCACCGTCGCCGAGATCGCCATCGGCCTGCTCTGCATCTATCTCCTGCGCAAGGGGGCCGGCGCCGAGACGATCTACGCCAATCCGGAGACCGAGCGGCCGCCGGTCTTGGTCTCGATCCTTGCCGCGCTGCTCGGCATCATCCTTGGCGGCGCGATCGGCGCCTGCGCCGGTTTCTTCGCCGGTTCGCTGATAGCGGACCTGACGCATATGAGCTGTTTCGAGGGCGCCTGCGGATTTTTCGCGGCTTTTGTCGGCCTGGGGGGCCTGATCGTCGGCGCGATCGCAGGCGGTATTTTGGCCGTCTGGCGGGTGAACCGGCGCCGACCGGCGCGGGCTCGCTAATTTCACGGGTCGCGATTGCGCGGAAACCATGCAGGCTCTATGTCGATTGCGGGGGTAGACGGGAGCTTTCCCGGGGAGAGCGTCGATGTTGCGTTTCATCTTTCGGCTGGCAGCCATGGTTGCGCTGTCGATCTCCGTGATCATCGCGGTGATCGATACGACACGCTCGGTCGCAGCCTCCTCGCTGGTGATGACGCCGCTCAATGCAAGTTGGCTCGCGGTCTCGCCCGATACCCGTGCGGCCTTCGAGACTTTCGTGCGCGCCAAGGCAAGCCCGTTGGTCTGGGACGGCGCCGTCGCCTGGGTGCTCGCGCAACCAGGGTTTGCTGTTTTCGCGGTGCTGGCCTTCCTGCTCTACGCCATCGGCTACCGGCGCAAGCGCCGCGGCGCGGAATTCGCCCCAAGCCCCTGAAGGCCCTTGTTTTGACGCTGTTGCGGACGGACGGCCACGGCGAAACCGCCGAGGCCTGCCGCCGGCAACCGCTTTTTCCAACAGGTCAAAATTCCACGTGAATTTTGTTTCGCGCCGTGCCAGATTGACCGCGAGCGGGAGGGGCAAAACACTTCCTGCCTGGCACCGCCAGCCTGCCGGAGAACCGGGCGGGCAGGCGGCGCATAACGGAAAAATAACCGACAGGGTGTGGATCACATGAAACGTATCGTTCTCGGCCTTCTGGCCGCAACTGCAATGGTTCTTCCGGCTTTCGCCGCGGACGTGCAGCCCGCCATCCTCTACGATCTGGGCGGCAAGTTCGACAAATCCTTCAACGAGGCCGCCTATAACGGCGCCGAGAAGTTCAAGAAGGAAACCGGCATCGCCTATGTCGAATTCGAAGTCTCCAACGCCTCGCAGCGCGAGCAGGCGCTGCGCCGCTTCGCCGAGGACGGCCGCAACCCGATCGTCATGGCCGGCTTTGCCTGGGAAGATGCGCTGAAGAAAGTCGCAGCCGAATATACCGACCTCAACTTCGCCATCATCGACGATGCCGTCGACCTGCCCAATGTCCGCTCGCTGGTGTTCAAGGAGAACGAAGGCTCCTATCTCGTCGGCATCCTGGCGGCGATGGCGTCGAAATCGAAAAAGGTCGGCTTCGTCGGCGGCATGGACATCCCGCTGATCCGCAAGTTCGAATGCGGCTATGTCGGCGGCGCCAAGTCGGCCGGCGCGACGGACGTCATCCAGAACATGACCGGCGACACGCCGGCTGCCTGGAACGATCCGGCCAAGGGCGGCGAGATCGCCAAGACGCAGATCGACCAGGGCGCCGACGTGGTCTACGCCGCTGCCGGCGGCACCGGCGTCGGCGTGCTGCAGGCGGCAGCGGATGCCGGCAAGCTCGGCATCGGTGTCGATTCCAACCAGAACGGCCTGCAGCCGGGCAAGGTGCTGACCTCGATGATGAAGCGGGTCGACGTCGCCGTCTACAACACCTTCATGGATGGCAAGAACGGCACCTTCAAAGGCGGCCTCGAAAATCTCGGCCTCAAGGAAGGCGGCGTCGATTACGCCATGGACGACAACAACAAGGCGCTGGTCACCGACGAGATGAAGGCGGCCGTCGAAAAGGCCAAGGCCGACATCATCTCGGGCAAGGTCCAGGTGCACGACTACACCACCGACAACGCCTGCCCGTATTGATCTGCGGCTGAAGCAAGGTTTGAACCGCCGGGCCAACGCCCGGCGGTTTCGCTTTTGAGATGGAACTATGCGGACGACGATCGAGGCCATGGCGGAAGGCGACGTCGAAGCAATCGCGGGGCTTCGCCTCGCGGCTTTCTTCGAAGGCACCGATCGGACACTCGACGAGGACATGGCCGGGTTGCGCGGGCTGATCGCCGGCGACGGCTCCGAGGCAGCCTTCGTTGCGCGCGAGCGCGGCCGGCCGATCGGGAGCTGCCTGCTCGTCCGCAGCGAAATCAGTTCGCCGCACGACTTCTCGCCATGGCTGGCCGGGCTGATCGTAGAGGATGGATATCGCGGCAGCGGCGTCGGCACGGCACTGGTCAGAGCCGTCGAGGCTCGTGCCGTCTCATCCGGTGTCGGCAAGCTCTATCTCTATACATGGCAGGCGCGCGGCTTCTACGAGGCGCTTGGATGGACGGCGGTCGAGACCTTCGAGCAGGACGGCGCGCCGATGCTTCTCATGTCGCGTGAGCTATAGCGTGCCGGCGAGATAGCCGAGTGCAAAGGCGGCCAGCAGGGCAAGCGCAATAACAAAGCCAAGCCTGCCGCCACGCGAATGCAGGCCGACGCCATAGGGCTTGCGCTCGAGCCGGAGGATCATCGGCGGCGGTTCGGCCTCGGGGGCGGCAATGCCGGCGAGCCGTACCTGCATCTGCGGCAATTCGGCAAGGCGCTGCGTGACCAGATCCCAGCCATTGTCGCGCCCTTCAGGTGCCGCGGGATCGAAGGCGCGCAAGCGCTCGGCCAGCCGCAGCACCGTGTCGCGAAAGGCGGGATCGATCTCGAGATCGCGCTCGGCGCGAGCGCGTTCCCTGTCGTTCATCAGGCCAAAGACATAGTCGCCGGCCCTGGCGACACGGTCGCTTTCACCGGACATGGCCGTCTTTTCCCATGCTCCTCACCAGTGCGGCGGCTTGGTCACCGGAACATCGGAGGCGGTCTGCTCCTCCAACTCCAGGAATCGGTCAGTGAGCGCTGCGAGCTTGCGCTCCATGCGCTCGATCACCTTCCACTGTTCGGCGATCTGCCCGGACAGTTCCTCGATTGTGTTTTCCTGCTCGGCGGCGCGGATTTCCAACGCCGTCAGCCGATCGTCAGGCATGGTCATGCAAACCGACCCCTTGCGAGTGTGAAGCCTCCGCCTCAGCAGATGTTCGTGGATGCCCGAATATATCTGCTTAGCCCCTATTGGTTCCCGCAGGTCTGATCGAAAAACCGTGGACAGTTTTGCGGAACCTGCTCAGGTTCGAAATTGACAAGGGCGCTGCGATTTGTCGAGAGTGCACCGCCGATTGGCATAAGCGGGGCATCATGCTAGGCCTTTTGACCAAGCGATAAAAAATAACAGTGGGAACAGGCTGCATGGCGCAAGCCGCAATCGAGCTCATAGGCATCAACAAGAGCTTTGGCGCAGTGCGCGCCAACCGCGACATCAACCTGGAAGTGGCGCGCGGCACCATCCACGGCATCGTCGGCGAGAACGGCGCCGGCAAGTCGACGCTGATGTCGATCCTCTACGGCTTCTACCAGGCCGACAGCGGCGAGATCCACGTCGGCGGCAAGCCGGTGTCGATCAACACCTCCAACGACGCCATCGCTCTCGGCATCGGCATGGTGCACCAGCACTTCATGCTGGTCGACAATTTCACGGTCTTGGAAAACATCATCCTCGGCGCCGAAAACGATGTGTTGTTGAAGAGCAGCATCGCCAAGGCGCGCTCGGAACTCGACCGGCTGGAGCGCGAGTACGGCCTCGAGGTCGATCCTGATGCCGTCATCGAAGAGCTGCCGGTCGGCCTGCAGCAGCGTGTCGAAATCCTCAAGGCGCTCTATCGCGGCGCCGAGATCCTGATCCTCGACGAGCCGACGGGGGTGTTGACGCCGGCCGAGGCCGACCACCTTTTCCGCATCCTCAAGCAATTGAAGGAGCAGGGCAAAACGATCGTGCTCATCACGCACAAGCTGCGCGAGATCATGGCGATCACCGACACGGTCTCGGTGATGCGCCAGGGCACGATGGTGGCGACCCGGGTGACCAAGGAAACCACGGTCGGCGAACTGGCCGAGCTGATGGTCGGCAGGCGCGTGCTTCTACGGGTCGAGAAGGGCCAGTCGGAAGCCGGCGCGGTAAAACTTTCGGTCAAGAACCTGACGGTCAAGGATTCGCGCGGCGTCACCATGGTCGACAATGTCTCCTTCGACGTGCGCGGCGGCGAGATCGTCGGCATCGCCGGCGTTGCCGGCAACGGCCAGTCCGAATTGCTCGAAGCGATCTCCGGCATCAGGCATGCGGTTTCCGGCGAGGTTATGCTCGAAGACAAGCCGATCGATCTCACCGGCAAGGCTGATCCCGGCGAATTGCGCGACCGTGGGCTTGCCCACGTGCCGGAGGATCGCCACCATGTCGGGCTGGTGCTCGCCTTCGAGGAAAACGAGAATTCGATCCTCGGCTATCACGACGACGAGCGCTACCTGAAGGGGCCGTTCCTCGACGTCGATGCCATCATGGCCGACGCGAAGGACAAGATCGAGAAATACGACATCCGCCCCGGCAATCCGCGGCTGAAGACGGCGAACTTCTCCGGCGGCAACCAGCAGAAGATCGTGCTGGCCAGGGAGATGGAACAAGATCCCGGCGTGCTGATCGTCGGCCAGCCGACGCGCGGCGTCGACGTCGGCGCCATCGAATTCATCCACAAGCGGCTGATCGCCATGCGCGACCAGGGCAAGGCCGTGCTGGTGGTATCGGTCGAGCTCGACGAGATCCGCTCGCTCTCCGACCGCATCCTGGTGATGTTTGCCGGCCGTGTCGTCGGCGAGCGCGGCCCGGACGCGACCGAAGGCGAGCTCGGGCTGCTGATGGCCGGCGTCGAGCACCAGGAGGCCGCCGAATGAGCACGCCTTACACCAAGCTGCCGGCCTGGGCCGACTACGGATTGATCCCGCTGATCAATCTGTCGGTTGCCTTCATCGTTGCCGGCTTCGTCGTCATGCTGGTCGGCGAAAACCCGTTCCGCGCCGCCGTCATCCTGGTGGAGGGCGCCTTCGGCAAGGGCACCGGCATCGCGTTCACCCTGTTCTACGCCACGACCTTCATCTTCACCGGGCTGTCGGTGGCGGTGGCGGCGCATTGCAGCCTGTTCAACATCGGCACCGAGGGCCAGGCCTATATAGGCGGCCTCGGCATCGCGCTCGTTTGCCTGAGCCTCGACAGCATGCTGCCTTGGTGGGCGATCTTTCCGATCGCGATCGTCGCCGCGGCGGCGTTCGGCGCGCTGTGGGGGCTGATCCCGGCCTATCTGCAGGCCAAGCGCGGCTCGCACATCGTCATCACCACCATCATGTTCAACTTCATCGCCGCCTCGGTAATGGTCTATCTCTTGGTCGGTGCGCTGAAGCCGGCCGGCTCGCAGGCGCCGCAGACGCGCAATTTCCTCGCCGGCGCCGAACTGCCGAAGCTCAACTGGATCATCGAATTGTTCGGCGCCAAGATCCGCTCGGCGCCGCTCAACATCTGCTTCCTGCTGGCGCTCGTCATGGCCTTCCTGGTCTGGCTTTTGATCTGGCGCACCAGGCTCGGCTACGAGATGCGCACCTATGGCCACAGCCCGAAGGCGGCGCGCTATGCCGGCATTTCGGAAACCCGCATCATCATCACCGCGATGATGATCTCGGGCGCGCTGGCCGGCATGATGGCGCTCAACCCGGTGATGGGCGACCAGCACAATGTCGCGATCGATTTCGTGTCCGGCGCCGGTTATGTCGGCATCGCGGTTGCGTTGATGGGCCGGCTGCATCCGGTCGGCATCGTCCTGGCGGCGATCCTGTTCGGCATGCTTTACCAGGGCGGCGCCGAGCTTGCCTTCGAGATGCCGGCGATCAGCCGCGACATGATCGTCATCATCCAGGGGCTGGTCATCCTGTTCGCCGGCGCGCTCGAACACATGTTCAGACCTTACATCCAGGCGCTGTTCGCCTCGGTCAGTCCGAAATCGGTCGGCATGCAGGCAGTGAACGGTAAGGGGGCCTGAGATGGACATGTTCAACGCCATTATCCAGGTGCTGGATTCGACCATCCGCCTTTCGGTGCCGTTGCTGCTCGCTTGCCTGGCGGGTCTTTATTCGGAACGAGCCGGCATCTTCGACATCGGGCTGGAAGGCAAGATGCTGGTCGGCGCCTTTGCCGGCGCTTCGGCCGCCGCCGTCTTCCATTCGGCGCTGATCGGCCTCGGCACGGCGGTCCTGATCTCGGTCGCTTTCGCCCTGGTGCACGGCTTCGCCTCGATCACGCATCGCGGCAACCAGATCGTGTCCGGCGTGGCGATCAATTTCATCGCTGCCGGATCGACCATCATCCTCGGCCAGGCGTGGTTCCAACAGGGCGGGCGCACGCCGGCCCTGCAGCCGGCCGAACGCTTCGAGGCGATCATCTGGCCCGGCGCCGAGGCGATCAAGGACGTGCCGATCATCGGCCCGATCTATGCCGAGCTGATCTCCGGCCATTCGATCCTGGTCTATTTCGCCTTCGCCATGGTGCCGTTCACCTGGTGGGTGCTGTTTCGTACCCGCTTCGGGCTCAGGATGCGCGCCGTCGGCGAAAACCCGGCAGCGGTCGACACCGCCGGCATCTCGGTCGCCTGGCTGCGCTACCGCGCGCTGATCTGCACCGGCATCCTCACCGGCGTCGCCGGCGCGTATCTTTCCATGGTGCAGAATGGCGGCTTCGTGAAGGACATGACTGCCGGCAAGGGCTATATCGCGCTGGCAGCGCTCATCTTCGCCAAATGGAAGCCGGTCAACGCCATGTTCGCCTGCCTGTTGTTCGGTTTCCTCGATGCGGCGGCGATCCGCCTGCAGGGCTCGCCGCTGCCGATCATCGGCAAGGTGCCGGTGCAATTCATGCAGGCGCTGCCCTATGTGCTGACCGTCATTCTGCTCGCAGGCTTCATCGGCAAGGCCATCCCGCCGCGTGCCGGCGGCGTGCCCTATGTGAAGGAACGCTGAGGTCGGAGAATGCCGGGCGGGATTTTCGTGCTGCGGCGACCGGTATTTGAACAAGATCGTGGGAGAGAAGAACCGGATGTCGCATGATCTTTTCGAGGCGGCGAAGACGGCGATGGCAAAGGCCTATGC
>NZ_VFWS01000117.1:0-15950 GCF_006443065.1 Mesorhizobium sp. B1-1-5
CAGCGCGTTGGCATCGTCATCATGGCGACCATTTTCGGCATGGCCATCGGCGGCTGGATGTCGGGCTGGATCTACGATCTCACCGGGTCTTACGCGGCCGCCTTCCTCAACGGAATTGGCTGGAACCTGCTCAACATCCTGATGATGGTCGTGGTGTTCTGGAGGGCAAGGCGCAGCGGCGTCGTCATGGCCTGACGGCTCGCGACGGCGCTTCTCCTGGAAATGCCCTCAGCTTGACAACAAATCGCGGCTGCGCGACGCCAAGGGCAGGGAACGTGGCACAGGCCTGCGAGATGGCGACACCAGGGTCAATGGCATTGCAAGCGCGCAGCAGGCGGGATTTGACGCACGAGGCTCGCCCTTGACCAAGCCGCGCTCGCGCCGCGGCGGCGGCCGTCCGACCATTGCCGATGTGGCGCGCAAGGCCGGCGTCGGCGCGATCACCGTGTCGCGGGCGTTGCGTGAGCCCGGGCGAGTGTCGGAAGACCTTCGACGGCAGATACAGGCCGCGGTCGACGAGCTCGGCTACGTGCCTGACCCGAATGCCCGCGCGCTTGCCTCGGCGCGAGCCGAGGTGTTCGGCGTGCTGGTGCCATCGCTGACCAACAACGTCTTCGCCGAGGTGGTGCGCGGCATCTATGATAGTCTTTCCGACAGTCCGTTCCGCATCCAGATCGGCAACACCCATTATTCAGGCCTGGAGGAAGAGCGGCTGCTGCAGGTCTTCGGATCGCAACGCCCGGCGGCGCTGATCGTGGCCGGCATAGACCAGACGCCCAGCGCGCGACGACTGCTGGAGAATGCCGGCTGCCCGGTGGTGCAAGTGATGGAGACCGGGCCGGACCCGGTCGACATGATGGTCGGCTTCTCGCATTTCGACGGCGGCAGGACCGCCGCCGAACACCTGCTGCAAGCCGGATACCGCAAGATCGGCTTCATCGGCGCGCGGATGGATCCGCGTTCGCAGCGGCGCCTTGCCGGCTACCGCGCCGCCATGGAGGCCGCCGGCCTGTTCGACGCGCGGCTGGTCACCACAACGCCGGTGCCGTCAAGCGTGACGCTCGGGCGCGAGTTGTTCCGCGACGCGCTGGCCAAGATGCCGACGCTGGACGGCGTGTTCTGCAACAATGACGATATCGCGCTTGGCGTTCTGTTCGAATGTCATCGAGCATCGATCGACGTGCCGAAGCAGATCGGCGTTGTCGGTTTCAACGATCTCGACATGATGCAGGTGTCGTTTCCTTCAATCACAAGCGTGCGCACGCATCGCTATGAAATCGGCACCCGTGCCGTCGCCATGGCGCTGTCGGCGATCGCCGGAAACCGGCCGGAACAGCGGATCGTCGATCTCGGTTTCGAGCTGATGCGGCGCGAGAGCACTGGGCGCTGACGCGGTACTGTTGGTTCTTAAGATGATGCTTTACAGCCCGAGATGGTAGCGCTACCATTTGCATGCCGGCAAAGGTTCGGCGAGGCTGGAAGGCTGTTTATTATACATAAGCAACAGGTCCGTGCTTGTTTATTATGTATAATATGATAGTTTTCTAAATTGCCAGGAAAGATGAGGGGGCAAGGAAGATCAGGGCGGCTCGGCCGTCCTGTGCGGGTTTTGGTCGGCCGGAGGATGCCGACTGGTATCGCCAAGATTCATAACAAGCAGAACTGCAACTGGGAGGAATATCGATGATCAAGTCACTCGTTGGCGGCGTCATTGCCGCCGCAGCATTCGCCATGCTGAGCTCGTCGGCGATCGCCGGACCCGAAGTCGTCAAAGGGCCTGCGGCCGAGCCGGACTGCTTCGCGCCGTGGTCGGCCGACACGCAGTTTTTCAAGTTTCCGAAGAAGGACGGTCCATACCGCATCGCGCTTGCCAACGGCTACATCGCCAACACCTGGCGCATCCAGATGATACAGACGGCCAAGGCCTATGCGGCGCAGCCCGATGTCGCCAAGAAGCTAAAGGAATTCAAGGTCGTGTCGACCGGCGAGGATGTACCGGCGCAGATCTCGGCGATCAACAACTTCATCGATTCCGGCTTTGACGCGATTGTCGTCAACGCGCAGAACCCGACCGCCTTCGGGCCGGTCATCAAGCGCGCCAAGGAAGCGGGTGTCGTGCTGGTCGCCTTCGACAACATCCTCGACACCAAGGACGCCATCAACGTCAATGTCGACCAGAAGGGCCTGGGCGAACTCTGGGGCAAGTGGCTGGTCGCGCATGTGCCGAACGGCGGCAAGGTGCTCGAGGTGCGCGGCGTCGCCGGTACTTCGGTCGACACCGACCGCCACAATGGCATCCACGAGGTGCTCGACGGTTCCGGCAAGAAGTGGGCCGTCACCGAGGTGGTCGGCAAGTGGGATGACGGCGTGGCGCAAAAGGCCACGGCCGACGCGATCGCCACCAGCGGCCCGTTCGACGGCATCACCGGGCAGGGCGGCGACACCGGTATCGTGCAGGCGATGATCGACGCCAAGCATCCGTTCGTGCCGTTCGGCGGCGAGACGGAAAACGGCTTCCGCAAATTCTGCGCCGCGCATGCGGCTGACGGGCTGAAATGCTCGTCCGCCGGTACCGGTCCGGCCCAGGTGGCGGTCGCCATCAAGACGGCGATTGCCGCGCTCGAAGGCAATGTCGTGCCACAATCGGTCAAGCTGCCTTTGGCCATCGTCGAGGATCCGAACTTCAAGGCAGGGCAGGATTTCTTCCCCGACCAGTCCGACAATTTCTTTGTCGGCAATTCCTTCCCGACTTGCGGCATCAATTTCACCGCGCAGGAAATCATGGGCCAGACCAAGGAAAACAAATAGTCTGACCGGACAGTGCCGCGGCGGGCCCGCGGCACTGTCTCACCAAATCGAAACCGGCCGGGAGGGCTGATGGACGGCACGGCTCCGCTCTTCCGCATGGAAGGCATATCCAAGCGCTATGGCGGCGTTCGGGCCTTGGAAAAGGCCGAGCTGACGGTCACCGCCGGCAGCATCCACGCCATCCTCGGCGAAAACGGCGCCGGCAAATCGACGCTCATCAAGGTCATGGCGGGCGTCGTGGCGCCGGATGAAGGGCGCATGACGCTGGACGGAAGCGAGGTCACCTTCGCTTCGCCTGCCGCCGCCAACCAGGCCGGCATCGTCTGCATTTTCCAGGAGCTGTCGCTGATTCCGGAGCTCAGCGTCGCCGACAACATCGTCATTTCCAATCCACCCAAGCGTTTCGGTATGATCGACCGCAAGGCACAGCGGAAGATCGCTGAGGAAGCGCTGGCACGCGCCGGCGCTTCCGACATTCATCCCCGCGCGCTGGTCAAGGACCTGCCGCTGTCGCGCCGGCAGATGGTGGAGATCGCCAAGGCGCTGGCCCGCAAGCCGCGCATCCTGATCTTCGACGAGGCGACCTCGGCGCTGACGGCGACGGACGTCGCCAAGGTCTTCGAGGTGTTGAAGCGGCTGCGCTCGGAAGGACTGGCGCTGCTCTACATCTCGCATCGCATGAACGAGATCGCGGAACTCGCCGACCATTGCACGGTGTTCCGCAACGGTCGCAACGTCGCCAGCTACCCCGCCGGCTCGAAGAGCGACAACGAGGTGGTCGAGCTGATGATCGGCCGCGAATACAGCCACATCTTCCCGCCGAAACCCGCTTCCGCGGCGGCTGCTGCGACGGTGCTCGAGGCGCGCAATCTCTCCTGGGCCGACCGGCTGGACAATATTTCACTGAGTGTCAGGGCAGGGGAAGTCGTAGGCCTGGGCGGTCTCGACGGGCAGGGCCAGCGAGAATTGCTGCTTGCCTTCTTCGGCGTGCTGCGCGGCCTGCGCGGCGAGGTGCTGATCGACGGCAAGCCGGTTTCGATCGCCAGCCCGACCGCGGCCAGCCACGGCCGCATCGGCATGGCGCTGATCCCCGAGGATCGGAAGACCGAAGGACTGATGCTGCCGATGACGGTGCGCGAGAACCTGTCGTTTGCCGCGCTCGACCGCTTGTCCAAGGCCGGCGTCATCGACCGCGCCGCCGAACAGCGCCTGATCGACGACATGGTCGGGCTGCTGGCGATCAAGACTGCGGGCCTGGACATTCCCGTCGGCGCGCTTTCCGGCGGCAACCAGCAGAAGGTGGTGATCGCCAAATGGCTGATGCGGCAGCCGCGCATCATCCTGCTCAACGATCCGACGCGCGGTATCGATGTCGGCACCAAGCAGGAGCTCTACCAGCTGATGCGCAAGCTGGCGGATGCGGGTGCCGCGATCCTGTTCTATTCGACGGACTATGACGAGCTGATCGGCTGCTGCGACCGCGTGCTCGTGCTCTATGACGGGGCGGTCAAGCGCGAGCTGGTCGGCGCGGGGCTCACCGAGCATGCGCTTATCGCCAGCGCGCTCAACATCCACGGCGATGACGTCCGCATCGGGCAAGGAGAGCGCGCGTGAAGGATTGGCGCTACCGGCTGGCCGAACAACGCGGAACGCTTTTGGCCTTCGGCATCTTCATCGTCATGTTCGCCATCTACAGCGGAAATCATCCGGCCGGCTTCACCGCCAATGTCGTGCAGACGGCCGCCAACAAGGGCGTGCTGCTCGCCTTCGTCGCGATGGCGCAGACATTGGTGGTGATCACCGCTGGCATCGATCTGTCGGTCGGCATGATCTTCACGCTGACCAACTGCATGGCTTCATGGCTGGTGGTCGGCACCGGCCTGGAAACGGCGTTCGGCGTGCTGGCGGTGCTGGGCACCGGGCTCATCTGCGGGGCGGTCAACGGCGCCATCGTCATCTACGGGCGGCTGCAGCCGATCGTTACCACCATCGCCACGGGCGCCGTCTATTTCGGCCTGGCTTTGCTTTTGCGCCCCGTTCCCGGCGGTTCGGTCAACGAGGACCTTGCCGATTTCCTGACCGGGCGTTTCTTCGGCGTCGTGCCGGCGAGCCTGGTGGCGCTGCTCGTCATCGTGCTTGTCGTCTGGGTGCCGTTCAGTCGCTCCGAACTTGGGCGCGCCGCCTATGCCGCGGGCTCGTCGGAGACGGCGGCCTACATGTCCGGGGTGCCGATCCGCAGAGGCAAGTTGCTGGCTTATACGCTTGCCGGCCTGCTTGCGGCCATCGGCGGACTGTTCCTGACCTTCTTCACCTATACGGGCGAGGCGGCCTATGCCAGCGGCAACGCCTATACGCTGTTTTCGATCGCGGCCGTCGTGCTCGGCGGCGTGTCGCTGTTCGGCGGCAAGGGCAGCGCCATCGGCGCGATCTTCGGCGCGCTTGCCTTCCGCACCATCGGCGATCTCTTATTCGTCTTCGATTTCGATCCGCTCTGGCAGCCGTTGTTCCAGGGCGTTATCCTGTTGATCGCGGTCAGCCTTGGCGCCTTCGCGCTGTTTCGGGTACGCAACCGGCTGGAGTGGTTCCTGTGAGCGAGACGACGCATGGCGGCATCATGGGCGGCATCGCCGGCCGCATGCCCAAATTCATCCGGCGCGCCGACCCGGCCGTGCTGACGGCCTTTGCCTGCATCGTGGTCCTGCTCCTGCTCGGCAGCCTCTATTCGCGCAACTTCCTGTCGCCGGAATATCTGCTGCAGCAGTTGAAGGTCGCGTCCTTCCTCGGCGTCATCGCCACCGGCATGATGCTGGTCATCCTGCTTGGCCAGATCGACCTTTCCGTGCCATGGGCCGTGGCCGCCGGCGCCATGATGGCCTGCGCGGCCGCGGCTTACGGGTCGGTCGGCGTTGCTCTCGCCATCCCCTTCGGCGTCCTGTGCGGCGTGGCGATCGGCATCGTCAACGGCATCGGGGTCGCCTATCTGCGCATCCCCTCGATGATCATTACTTTAGCCACCAATGCCGTCGCGCAGGGGCTGATGGTGGTCTATACCGGCGGCTTCTCGCCACAGGATTCGGCGACCGCGGCGATGCGCTACCTGGCAACAGGTTTCACTATCCCGGGCGTTCCCAATGCCGTCATCATCTGGGCGCTGATCGGCGCCGCGATGGTCTTCGCGCTGACCCGCACCAGCTTCGGCCGCGCCGTTTACGGCATCGGCAACCGTGAGCGCGCCGCCTACCTGTCCGGCATCGACACGCGTCGCATCGTCATGATCGCCTTCGCCGTCTCCGGCGGGCTGTCTGCCTTTGGCGGCGTGCTTCTGGCGGGCTATGCATCCAAGGCGGCGCAGTCCATGGGCGATGCCTATCTCCTGCCGTCGATCGCGGCGGTTGTCCTGGGCGGCACATCGATCCTGGGCGGGCGCGGCTCCTATCTGGGCACGGTGGCCGGCGTGATCCTGATTACGCTCCTGCAATCCATCCTCTCGGTCATGCAGATGCCCGAGGCCGGACGGCAAATCATCTATGGTGTCGTCATCGTCGCCATGCTCCTGCTCTACGGGCGCGCGCCGGCAAGCCGCTGACCGTGGACGAGGCGCACACGAGACCGCAGATCCCGGAGCCTGGCATGAACGATCTTCGGACGGCGCCCGCCATCGTCGTGATGGGCGTTGCCGGCTGCGGCAAGACGGCCGTCGGCGAGGCGCTTGCCAAGGCGCTGGGCGCCGACTTCATCGAAGGAGACCTGCTGCATCCGCCGGAGAATGTGGCGCGCATGGCGCGCGGCGAGCCGCTGACCGATGCGTTGCGCGCGGGCTGGCTCGACGCCATAGGCGAGCGTGTCGCGGCCTCGGTTGCCGGCGGGCGGAAGGCGGTGGCGGCGTGCTCGGCGCTGAAGCGTAGCTATCGCGACCGGCTGAGCCGCTTCTGCCCCGACACAGTCTTCCTCTATCTCAGGATCGATCGGGAGACCGCCTGGCGACGGGTCGCCGATCGCAAGGGCCATTTCATGCCCGCCAGCCTCGTCGACAGCCAGTTCGCCACGCTGGAGGAGCCTGCGGCGGACGAACGAGCCGTGACGGTCGACGGAACGCGAAGTGTTGCAGGAATCCTGCAAGAGATCATCCGCTAGCTGGATCAGTTGGTAATCAGGCTTCGTCGTTGCCGATCGCGGCTTGGGCTGGCTGCTCGGTCAGCCGCACGGCGCTCGACCAGGCCATCATCTGTTCAGGACAGAGTTTGAGCGTCTCCAGCATCCGGTCGCGCTTCGACAGGATAAATCCCGCCTGAACGACGAGGTTCTTCCCTGTCATGTCCTTGGCAGGCGATGCGGACGCCTCTGGACTCGCGCTCAGTTCTTTGACGATCGCCCTATATTCGCGAAAGGGCGCCGTCTCGATGGTCGCCATATGAAACAGCGCAGCGCCGGCGCGCGCGGCGAAGTTTGCCGGCGCCGAGGCGAGGTGGGTCCAGCCGCGCTCGCCCATGGCGGTCTCGGTGAAGGCGGAGCCGGCATAGACGGTGTTGGTCATCAGCACTAAGCCATTTGCTTTCAGCACTTTCTGGATGCGCGTCGTGACCTGATAGGCGTCGGTGCGCTCAAATACGATCCGGCTTTTCAGAAAGCGGTTTTCGAGCCTGACCAGCGGCGGGTTGATCACGCGCAGGCCGAACTTGCTCGGCGAGAAGCCGTGATAGCGCGCGCTCACCTGATGGGCATCGACGCCGGCCTCATGCAGCGCGCGCTTGCCCATGATCGTCTGCGCCGTGAACTGGTCGCACCACACGATGGCGCCGCGCCCGTTGCGCAGGGCTTGTTGCAGAGCCTCGAGGCCTTCGAGCCGGATCGCCGGCGACCAGCGCCAGCCGGCGACGAGATGTGCCGCAAGCGTCAGCCGCCGGCGGTGAACGGCGGCGAGTTGCGCCTCGAACATGCCTTTCGTGTCGACGGCATCGCCGAGCACGGCCTTCACCGCGACGTCGTAACGGGCAAACTCCTTGCGGAAGTGGCGCTTGCGCCTGAGCCTGGACGCCCAGCCGCAGATCGAGCTCCACCAGGAGACCGGCAGCATCGCCGCGACGCCGAGATAGAAACAGGACAACAGGATCTCGCGCGGATCCCGATTGGTGAAGCGACGCAATTTGCCGGGGCGCACAACCTTGCGGCTGAAGAAGCGAACGGACTCGTCGCGCTCCGGCACCGGCACGTCGGCCGTGATCTCGGTGTGATAGATGTCGTTCGACGATGGCTGCCGGCTGGCCTTACGGGAATTGCCAAGCCAAGGCAGCCTCATGCGTCTGAGCCCCGTTTCATCCTCCAGCCGCTTTACTGCGTCCGCGGTAGACTGGCAACCGAGGGCAGGCCGCGGCTTGTCACTGGGCGCAATTGCGGAACGGAAGGTTACGGCGAAGCGGCCGATCCTGGCTGCTCTACGCTTCCTCGGGTCGCTTCAAATCTGAGACGTGAGCTCAGCCGGAAAATCGTCGTTGTCGGCGTCGCGCATGGCGGCGAGGCTGCGGTTGTCGAGCACCTCGGCGATCGCCTGGCGTACTTCCAGCATCATGTGGCGGACTTGGCAGGTTGCCTCGTCGCAGTCCTCGCAGCGCTGGTATTGCGTGCGGCTGGCGCAAGGGATCGGCGCCAGCGGGCCGTCGAGCACGCGCACGACATGGCCGATCTTGATCTCGGAAGCGGGACGGGCGAGGCGGTAACCGCCTTCCTTGCCCTTGCGGCTCTGGACGAAACCGGCATTGCGCAACTCGCCCAGGATCGCATCCAGGAATTTCTTCGGGATGTTGTTGGCGACGGCGATGTCGTTGACGAATGCAAGCTGGCCAGCCGGCAGGCCGGAAAGATGCACGAGGGCCTTGAGGCCGTATTTGCCTTTTTTGGTCAGCATGCCCGATTCAGTTCGTCAAACCCCAATGCGCCTGCATCTGGCGGTTGTTTGTGTGCAAATCATGACAGTTGGACCGCCTGACGCCGCCTGGCCCAATAATTCCCACCGCAGCTTAGGCACAAACGCGTTGATTCTTCGTAACGTTTTTCACATTTCGGGTTGGGATTTCCCCCCGCGAACTCATGCAGCCCAGCTTACATGAAGAAAGCCGGCAAAGCCGGCTTACTTGCTCTTCCTGATTGCGGAGCTTTTCAACGGCTGCCGTAGGCCTGATCGAGCAGCCCGCCGGCGGCGAAATGCTCTTTCTGCACCTTGTCCCAGCCGCCAAAGACGTCCTCCACGGTCAGCAGCCGGACATCCGGGAAGTCCGCCTTGTGCGTGGCGGCGACCGTCGCGTCGCGGACACGCAAGCCGTTCCCGGCGGCGATCTCCTGGCCCTCCGGCGTATAGAGGAAGTCGAGATAGGTCTTGGCGAGATCGCGGCTGCCATGCTCGTCGGCGACCTTGTCGGCGACCGCTACGGGGAACTCGGCCAGCAGGCTGACCGAAGGCGTGACCTGCTCGAACTTGTCGTCGCCATACTCCTCGCGAATGCCGCGCGTCTCCGACTCGAAGGTGATCAGCACGTCGCCGATCTCGCGCTGGACGAAAGTGGTGGTGGCGGCGCGGCCGCCGGTGTCGAAGATCGGCACGTTGTTGAAGAGCTTGGTGATGAACTCCTTCACCTTGGCGTCGTCGCCCTTGAAGGCTTCCTTGGCGTAGGCGGTGGCGGCGAGATAGGTGTAGCGCGCATTGCCGGATGTCTTCGGGTTCGGGAAGATCACCTGCACGTCGTCGCGCACCAGATCGTTCCAGTCCTTGATATGCTTGGGATTGCCGGCGCGCACCAGGAAGGACGGCAGCGAATAGAAGGGCGAGGCGTTGTCCGGGAAATTCTTCTGCCAGTCGGCCGAGACGAGACCCTTCTTGACCAGGAAATCGACATCGGTGACCTGGTTGAAGGTGACGACATCGGCGCCAAGGCCTTCGGCGATCGCGCGCGCCTGCGCCGAGGTGCCGGCGTGCGATTGGTCGATCGCGACGCCGGGGTGCTTGGCGATGAAGGCCTTGTTGATGTCGGCGAACAACTCGCGGCCGACGTCATAGGACGCATTCAAAAGCTTGTCGGCCGACCAGGCTTGGGAGGATGCGAGGAGGAGACCGGCAACAGCCGCGATGCCGAGCAACAGACGCTTCATGAAAACAGGCTCCGAGGAAAGTATGGCAATTGTGAATGATAGCCGGGGCGCTGTTGCGCGGCGAGACACGCGCGCCGGTTAGACGACATCACGGTGAGAAAAGTCACCGCCGGAATAGTCAGTTGCTAGGATTTCTTTCCAGGAAGAGTCATCGTGGGCGATATCCATAGGCAAAAAAGATTGCATTTCGGCGCCTTGGCATATACATATGGCATATACAAGGGAATGCCGTGATGAGCCAACAACGCCATGCAGCGACGCCGCCGAAAGAGGCAAAGCTGTTCCGCAACAACCGCAGCCAGGCGGTGCGGATTCCAGTCGAGTTCGAACTCCCCGGCGACAAGGTCCTGATCAGCCGCGAGGGCGACCGTCTTGTCATCGAGCCCATTCGTAAATCAGGTCTCACGGCGCTGCTCGCCCAGTGGGCGAAGGAAGCCCCGCTCGGTCCTGAGGATGACTTCCCCGAGATCAAGGATAGTCCCGTCGGACCCGAGGACATTTTTTGATGCGGTTCATGCTCGACACAAACATCATAAGCGACATGATCCGAAACCCAGGCGGCAAGGCCGCCGGCGTCATGGCGCGCGTGGGAGACGCCTCCGTGTGCACCAGCATCGTCGTCGCTTCGGAACTTCGGTATGGCTGCGCCAGGAAGGGATCGGCCAAGTTGGTCAAGAAGGTCGAGGAACTGCTGGCCGAGATTCTGGTGCTGCCGCTCGATGTGCCGGCGGATGCCGAGTACGGCGCGCTGCGCGCCGAATTGGAAGGCAGGGGCGAGACCATCGGCCACAACGACCTCTTTATCGCTGCTCACGCCTGCGCGTCAGGTTCCACGCTGGTGACAGCCAACATGGCCGAGTTCAGCCGTATCAGAAAGCTGAACGTCGAGAACTGGCTGGAATAACGCTCGACGCGACGATCACGCCGTCGGAAAGAGCTTCCAGCGTCGCGGCCTGAAAGCCACCCGGCTCTTTTGCGCCGCGGGATGGTCGACCGGCAGCTCGATCTCGACGCGCTGGCGCTCACCGCCGATCTCGAGCTCGACGCGCCTGGTGCCGGCGACGCGGCGGCTGGCGGCAACCGTGCCGGCGATGCAGCCGCTGCAGCCGTCGACCAGGTCGACGTCATGCGGACGGAAGTGGAGGGCTGCCTCGCCGGACGGCGCGTGCGGCGCCGAGAGCCCGATCGGCCGGTCGGCGATCCATACCTCGCCGTTCTCGACCTTGACCGGCAGCGAGCTCGACTCGCCGATGAAGGAGTAGACGAAGGGCGAATTCGGTGTGTCGTAGATGTCGTCGGCGGTGCCGACCTGCTCGATGCGGCCCTGGCTCATCACCACGACGCGGTCGGCGAGCTCCAGCGCTTCTTCCTGGTCATGCGTGACGAAGACGGTGGTGTGGCCGGTGCGGTCGTGGATCTCGCGCAGCCAGCGGCGCAGCTCACGGCGAACCTGCGCATCGAGCGCGCCGAACGGTTCGTCGAGCAGAAGCACCTTGGGCTCGATCGCCATGGCGCGGGCGAGCGCGACGCGCTGGCGCTGGCCGCCTGAAAGTTGCGCCGGATAGCGCTTTTCCAGGCCCGACAGCTGAACGAGGTCGAGCAGTTCCAGCGCCCGCCGGCGGATTTCCTGCCCCGACGGCCTTGCGGCGCCGTGCCGGACCTTCAGGCCGAAGCCGATGTTGTCGGCAACCGTCATGTGGCGGAACAGCGCGTAATGCTGGAAGACGAAGCCGACATTGCGCTCCTGGATCGACTTCTGCGAGGCGTCCTCGTCGCCGAAGAAGATCGCGCCCTTGGTCGGCCGTTCCAGGCCGGCGATCAGCCGAAGCAGGGTCGTCTTGCCGGAACCGGACGGCCCGAGCAGCGCGATGAGCTCGCCGGACCTGATGTCGAGCGATACGTCGTGGAGCGCCGGAAACCGCTCGAACTCCTTGCGCACGTTGACGACGCGAACTTCCATGCAAATCCCTCGGTTCGTTGATGCTGTCGGTGTTCCCAAACTGCCAGGCACTCTCGGGTGGTGTTCAGTGTCCGCGTGTCGCGGCAAGCTCGGCGCCGTAGCGCATCTCCAGAAGCGTTTTCAAAACCAGCGTCACCAGCGCCAGGCCGGCCAGCAGCGAAGCGACGGCAAAGGCGCCGACGGCGTTGTATTCGTTGTAGAGGATCTCGACATGCAGCGGCATGGTGTTGGTGAGGCCGCGTATGTGGCCCGAAACCACCGAGACCGCGCCGAACTCGCCCATGGCGCGCGCATTGCACAGAAGCACGCCATAGAGCAGTCCCCATTTGACGTTGGGCAGCGTCACATACCAGAAGGCTTGCCAGCCGCTGGCGCCCAGCGAAAGCGCCGCCTCTTCGTCGCCATTGCCCTGTTCCTGCATCAGCGGGATGAGCTCGCGGGCGACGAAGGGGAAGGTGACGAAGATGGTGGCCAGCACGATGCCGGGCACGGCGAAGAGGATGACGATGCCATGCGCCTTCAACCAGGCGCCGAGCAGCCCCTGCGCGCCGAAGAGAAGCACATAGACCAGGCCGGAGATGACCGGCGAGACCGAGAAAGGCAGGTCGATCAGCGTGGTCAGGAACGCCTTGCCCTTGAATTCGAACTTGGCGATGGCCCAGGCGGCAGAGATGCCGAAGACGACGTTGAGCGGCACCGAGATCGCCGCCACAAGCAATGTCAGGCGGATGGCGGAGCGCGTATCGGGGCTGGAAAGGGCTTCTGTGTAGGCGCCGGCGCCTTTGGCAAGCGCCTCATGAAAGACGACGATCAGCGGCAAAAGCAGGAAGACTGCAAGGAAGGCGAAGGCGATTGCCATCAGCACGGCCTTGACGGGCCGGCTTTCGGTCACCGCGGCCGACTGGCTCTCGTGATGCGGCTCGTAGGATTTGATCTCGGGATCAGCCATAGCGCTTGCGGCTCGATGTCTGGACGAGATTGACCACCAAAAGCATCACGAAGGACAGCGCCAGCATGATCGCGGCGATCGCGGTCGCCGCCTCGTAATTGTATTCCTCGAGCCTGATCACGATGAGAAGCGGCGCAATCTCGGACTTGAAGGGCAGGTTGCCGGCGATGAAGATGACCGAGCCGTATTCGCCGACGCCGCGCGCGAAGGCGAGCGAAAAGCCGGTGATGATCGCCGGCGCCAGGCCTGGGAAAAGCACCCGGGCGATGATCTGGAAACGGCTGGCGCCGAGCGTGGCGGCCGCTTCCTCGACCTCCTTGTCGACCTCTTCCATGATCGGCTGGACGGTGCGCACGACGAAGGGCAGGCCGATGAACACCAGCGCGACGACGATGCCGAGCGGCGTGTAGGCGACCTTGATGCCGAGCGGCATCAGAAGCTGGCCGATCCAGCCGTTCGGCGCATAGAGCGTGGTGAGCGCGATGCCGGCGACGGCCGTTGGCAGGGCGAAGGGCAGGTCGACCATCGCGTCGGCGATGCGGCGTCCGGGGAAGCGGTAGCGGACCAGCACCCAGGCCACGATGGTGCCGAACACGACGTTGACGACAGCCGCCAGGAAGGCAGTGCCGAAGCTTATCCTCAGCGCGTTGAGGGTGCGTCGGTCGACGGCGATCGCCCAGAAATCGGCCCAGCCGAGCGCTGCCGAGCGCCAGATCAGCCCCGAAAGCGGGATGAGGATGATGAGCGTGAGGTAGGCAAGTGAGAAGCCGAGCGTCAATCCGAACCCCGGAATGACACTCGGCTGTCTGAATCGCCACCCCGCCTTGGCGGGTGCTGTGGTCATGCTGTCCTGGATCGTCCTTCTATTCAAACCGGAATGGCTCTGCGCAGTCGCATTCGGCCGGGACGCCCGCGAGGCTCACCGGCCGTCAGGCCTCACTGCGCCGGTTTGTAGATCTGGTCGAATATACCGCCGTCGCCGAAATGGTAAGGCTGCGCTTTCTTCCAGCCGCCGAATTGCGGGTCGTCGATGGTGACCAGCTTGATTGCCGGCAGCTTGGCAAGGTCCTCGGCCGGCACCAGGTCGGGCTTGGCCGGGCGATAGTGGTCCTTGGCGATGATGGTCTGCGCTTCCTTGGAATAGAGCCAGCCCAGATAGGCCTCCGCGACCTTGCGCGTGCCCCTGGCGTCGACATTGGCGTCGACGACCGCGACCGGCGGCTCGGCCAGGATCGAGGTCGGCGGGTAGACGATGTCGAAATTGTCGGCGCCGAATTCGTCGAGCGCGAGATAGGCTTCATTCTCCCAGGCGATCAGCACGTCGCCCAGGCCCTTCTGCGCGAAGGTCACCGTCGAGCCGCGCGCGCCGGTATCGAGCACCGGGACATTTGCATAAAGCTTGCCGACGAACTCCTTGGTCTTGGCTTCGTCATTGCCGTCATTGGCGTTCGCATAGGCCCAGGCGGCAAGATAGTTCCAGCGCGCGCCGCCGGACGTCTTCGGGTTCGGCGTGATCACCTGGACGCCGTCCTTCACCAGATCGCTCCAGTCCTGGATGCCCTTGGGATTGCCCTTGCGCACCAGGAAGATGATGGTCGAGGTGTAGGGTGCGGAGTTGTTCTCGAACTTCGTGCGCCAATCCGGGTTGATCTTCTTCGTCTTCGAGACGATGGCGTTGATATCGCCTTCGAGCGCCAGCGTCACGACGTCGGCGTCGAGGCCGTCGATCACCGCCCGGGCCTGCGCGCCGGAACCGCCATGCGACTGCTGGATGGTGACTGTTTCGCCGGTCTCAGCCTTCCAGTGCGCGGCGAACGCCTCGTCATAGGCTTTGTAGAGTTCACGTGTCGGGTCATAGGACACATTCAAAATGGTCGTGTCGGCAAACGCGAAACCGAGCGTGCCGAACTGGACAGACGTGGCGACCAGCGCGCCGAGCAGTGTCCTGAAATGAGGTTTGGTCATTCCGGCCTCCGTTGAACTGCTGCGAACTCTACCGAGTTTATAGAATTTAGATGCATTGAATGTTGCCTTTTTCATCTCCTCGAAACAATTTTTCACCGAGCGAGTGTCGGTTAAGGAAATAACTTCCTCAGCGGCCGCATGGCTCTTCATCCGCCGGCCCTAATTAGAAGCGGTCAGGGTGATGACAACCCTGGGCGCCTCAATTGGCGTTAACCGGAAAATCGAAGCGCTGTTTTGGGAAAGGCTCTTTTGCCAGGGTGAAGTGCCACCATTCGCGCGCATAGTTGCGAAAGCCGGCGGCGCGCATTGCGCTCAGCAGCGTCTTGCGGTTTGCGGTGGCTTCGGCGCCGATCAAGGCACCGGCGGTTTCGCTCTTTGGGTCAAAGCAGTCGAAACCGGTGCCGAAATCGAGCGTGCCGCCGTCCGGCGCGCCGCAGGCCGGATGAACCGCACTTTTATTGCCGGCCTCGGCGATGGCAAGGTCCACCGTCGAACCTCGAGAATGGCTGGAGAACTCGCCGATATAGCCTTTGGCGATGAGATCGCCACGCTCGGCGGTCGGATACCATTGCGGGTCGGGCAGGCCGCCTTCTCTTGTCCACCTGCCCATATCGGCAACCGCTCGCGCCGGGCGGTAGCAGTCGAAGACGACCAGCGTCAGGCCTTTGGCGGTCATGGCTTTCTGGACGCTGGACAGCGCCTTCGCGGCCTGTGCGGTCAGGATGCAGACCGGCGCGTCATAGCCGTCGGCTTTGCGGTGCAGGAAGTTTTCCAGGCCGGCGTAGCGGATATCCTGGCGAATGGTCGGGTCGATTTCGGCCAGCCTGACGAAGCCGGCGGGGAGGGGATCGGCGCGGACTGAGAGAGGGCTCGCGATTGCTAGCGCTGCCAAGAATGCTCCCGACAAACGTCGGCGCGAGGCCCCCCTCTCTGCCCTGCCGGGCATCTCCCCCTCAAGGGGGGAGATTGGATTTCGCATCGGTTTTCACCAATCGTCAAAGGTTGAGCGCGACATCGAAGCTGCTGATCTCCCCCCTTGAGGGGGAGATGGCCGGCAGGCCAGAGAGGGGGGCCTCGCGCCGGACCTCAGGCGAGGAATTCCGTGGCCCGAAGTCTCAAGAAACGCAA
>NZ_VFWS01000118.1:0-15932 GCF_006443065.1 Mesorhizobium sp. B1-1-5
CGACACACCTAGTCAAGGCAGCCGACATAGGCGCCGGATCGGCTCGCGCGCCGCTCGATCAGCGAGGCCAGCCGCCGCAGGCCCGGCCCCGGCCTGGCGGGATTGCGCGCGATCGGGTTGGGCAGGCTGACGGCAAGCAGCGCCGCCTGCCTTCGCGACAATTGCTTGGCAGAGACGCCGAAATGATGCCGGGCGGCGGCCTCGATGCCGTAGATGCCCGGCCCCCATTCGGCGATGTTGAGATAGATTTCCATGATCCGCCGCTTCGACATCACAGCATCGAAATAGACGGCCAGGGGCAGCTCGACCACCTTGCGCACGCTGCCCAATGGCCGCGACCACAGAAAAAGGTTCTTCACCGTCTGCATGGTGATGGTGGAGGCGCCGCGCGTCGCCTCGCCGGCCAGCGCGTCGTCGACCACGCCGCGCAACTCGCCCAGATCGACGCCGCGATGAAAGCAGAACTGCCCGTCCTCCGACATGATCACCGAATGCGCCAGCACCGGCGCCACGTCATCGATCGACACCCAGCGCCGGTCGTAGCCGGAAAAAGTCACGAGGTCCTTCAGCATTAGCGTCGAGACCGGATGCACGAAGGGTGGCAGATAAAGGAAGGTGAGCACGACCGGTATGACCGCCAGCACGAGCGCCACGACCAGGCAACGCCGGCCAAGCCGCTTGAGACCGGCGCGGTTCAGGCGCCGACGTCGCGCCATGTCCAGCCCTTCGCTTTCATATTCGACGATCGGTTCCGTCAAGCCGTCCCACCCGTGCCTCGCCTCCTCCGGCATAAAGGCGCGAGCCTGCTTGCGCAATGTCTGAGTGTCGGCTACCGCTCCCGGCCATGGGCAAAGACGACCAGATCGCCTTCGAATCCGCGCTTTTCATGCGCGCCGCTTCGGTCGAGACCGAGCTGCGGCGGATCCTCGACACGCGTCCGCTCACCAGTGAGATCGTGCGGCCTGAGCGCCTCATGGCGGCCATGCGCCATGGCGTGCTCAATGGCGGCAAGCGGCTGCGGCCTTTTCTGGTCATGGAAAGTGCCGCGCTGTTTTCGGCCGAGAGCGAGGCGGCGCTGCGCGTCGCCGCGGCGTTGGAATGCGTGCATTGCTACTCGCTCATCCATGACGACCTGCCTTCCATGGATGACGACGATTTGAGGCGCGGCCAGCCGACGGTGCACAGGGCCTTCGACGAGGCGACCGCGATCCTCGCCGGCGACGCGTTGCTGACCTTGGCCTTCGACCTCGTCGCCGATGAAGCGACCGCGCTGCCGGCGGAGCGCCGCGCCACCCTGGTTCTCGCCCTTGCTCGTGCGGCCGGTGCCGGCGGCATGGTCGGTGGCCAGATGCTGGACCTGGAAGCCGCACGCGAACGGCCGGACGAGGCGGGCATCATCACGCTGCAGGCGATGAAGACCGGCGCGCTGATCCGCTTCGCCTGCGAGGCCGGCGCGATTGTCGCCGGCGCGCCTCCTGCCGACCGCGAACGGCTGGCGGAGTTCGGCTCGGCGATCGGCCTTGCCTTCCAGCTCGCCGACGACCTGCTCGACCTGACCGCCGACGCAAAGCAGATGGGCAAGGCGACGAACAAGGATGCGGCCGCCGGCAAGGCGACGCTCGCAGCACTGCACGGACCAGATTGGGCGCGCGGTCAGCTCCACGGCCTGATCGAACAGGCGCATGCGCTGCTCGAGCCCTACGGCGAAGCGGCTGAGCTGCTCAAGCAAGCGGCGACCTTCGTGGCGACGCGCAGCAACTGAACGGTGGCGCAGGCGGGCAGCCGTTGCCGAAGCCGACAACAGCTCCGATTGTTCGCTATATTCGAATACTGCTGTCGATGGCCGGGTGATTATCCGGCATCCGCAGCAGTCTATATCCGCTCCAGGACAACGAACGGACATCATCGGTCCGGTCGCTGACGCCTCACCGGCCCTCCATCCAGAGCCGTGAAATCCACCGGAAGGAACCTGGAATGCCCTTTGCCAACTTCAAGATGCCCGAGGCCGCCCTCACAAAAGCGCAGAAGGAAGACCTCGTCCACAAGACCACGCAGATGTTCGTCGACTATTTCGGCGAAGCTGTACGCCCCTACACCATGGTGCTGATCGAGGAAGTTCCCGACGGAGGCTATGGCCGCGCCGACGAGGTCTTCATTCTTCCCGACGCCTACCGGGCCGAGGATAGTGCCTGACTTGAACCGGGCGAGTCGCTTGCCGAGCGGCACGCCCAACTTTCCGTGTCGGAGCCGATACTCGCTTTCCCTTGGATCAGCCCCGGTTCGGCAAGCTCCGCAGGAAATCGATCATCGCGGCGTTGACCTCGTCCGGGCGCTCCTGCTGGGTCCAATGCCCGCAGCCGGGCAGCATCAGCGTATCGCGGATTTGCGGGACGAAGTTCCTGAGATTGGCCAACAGTTGATCCATGCCGGGGAAGGCGACCACAAGGTCACGGTCGCCCGCTGCGTAGAGAGCGGGAACCTTGATCCGCGCGCCGGCAAAGGGCGCCATCAGTTCCCAGTTGCGGTCGATGTTGCGGTACCAGTTGAGACCTCCGGCAAAGCCGGTGCGCTGGAACTCGCCGGCGTAGAAATCGCTGTCGCTTTCGCTGAGCCAGTGCGGCAGACTTGCAGGAACCTCGGCGGCTTGCAGGAGGCCTCCGCCGTGCGGGACCATGGCAATTCTGGCGCCGCCGTCCGAAGCGTCTCCCGACACCGCGTAAAGCATGGCGCGCACCGAGGCCCGCGGGTCCCGTTCCAGCTCCGCCTCGGCAATGCCGGGTTGCTGGAAATAGAGCTGGTAGAACTGGGACTCCGCCGTTCGCGGCATGAGGCTGGTCGGACGCGCATTGCCGCGCGACCGGAACGGCACGCTGAGGCCGACGACGGCATGGAAGCGGTCCGGCCGTAGCAGCGCGGCATGCCAGGCCACCACCGCACCCCAGTCGTGGCCGACGATGACGGAGCTGGGGGCCTCGAGGGCGTCGAGAAGACCCACCATGTCGCCGACCAGATGAAAGAGCGTGTATTGGTCGATCGCTTCCGGCCGATCGCTCTTGCCGTAGCCTCGCATGTCGGGGGCGATGGCGCGGAAGCCCGCCGCCGCGAGCGCGCCCAGCTGATGCCGCCAGGAATACCAGGATTCAGGGAAGCCATGGCACAAAAGCACCACCGGCCCTTCGCCCTGCTCCGCGACGTTGAGGCGGATGCCGTTGGTCTCAACTATCCGCTGTATAGGTTCGCTCACGGCCGCTTCTCATGCTCGCGTTCTACCTCTGATCAATGGCGAAAGGCCAGACGCCGCAACGGGTGGCCGAGCCAGCGGGGTGCCAAGTTTTGGAGGCGCGCATCTTCCATTGACTGTCTCAGGAGCGGTCGCGGCAGTCAATATCCGACATGGTCACGTAGCGCCACGGCGTCCACGCACTTGAATAGTTCTGGCGATGCGCGTCCATTCGTGCAGGATCGCTGACTGAGGACGCGGGGAACCAATGCTTAAGCTGCAAGCCTGGCTGGCCGATTATTGGGTCATCGGTGCGGGGTTCATGGCAGCATCGCTCATAGCGGCCGCGCCGGTCTTATCGCTTCCGCTGCCGGTGTTCCTGATCTTCCTGCACAGCCCGTTTTACATGGTCCATCAGGTCGAAGAGCACGCCGGCGACCGGTTCCGCAAATTCGCGAACGAAAATGTCTTCGGCGGCCGTGACGCCCTTACCGTCGCCTCGGTTCTCGTCATCAACCTGCCGTTTGTCTGGGGCATCAACCTGCTGGCTCTTTATGCGGCATTCCTGTGGGGACCCGCCTGGGGCCTGGTCGCCCCCTATGTCATGATCGTGAACGCGCTCGCGCACCTCGTCACATCGGCGCGGCTCGGCAAATACAATCCCGGCCTCGTCACCAGCGTCATTTTGTTTTTGCCGCTGAGCGTCGTCACGATCTGGATGATCGGCCGGACGGAAGGTCTTGTCCCGCAATTGATCGGCGCAGCTCTCGCGATCCTGCTTCACCTGGCGATCATTGTGGTCGTGGCCGCCCGATACCGCTCTCTCGTCGTCACCTCATAGCATCTGCGGCGACGTCATCAGTCTTGATCCCCGGCAAAACGGCCCTTTGTCCTCAACGGCACCACATTCGCGCTGGCCGGCTGTTCCGGCTCGGCGCTCTGCGCGGCGACTGCCATATCGGCCCGGGGCAGATAGATCGTCACCGTCGTGCCCTTGCCGACTTCGCTGTCAATCGTGACCGCGCCGCCGGACTGCTGCGCCAAACCGTAGACCTGGGCGAGGCCGAGACCTGTACCCTTCTCGGGCCCTTTGGTCGTGAAGAACGGTTCGAAAACCTGCGGAAGCACGTCTGCCGCAATGCCGATGCCTGTGTCGGTCACCCGCAACGCGACGAATTCACCTTGCAGGCCGGCTGCGTTGTCCTCGCTCGACAACAGCACGTTCTCCGCCGTTATCGTTACCAGGCCACCGTCTGGCATGGCGTCCCGCGCGTTGAAGGCAATGTTGACGAGACCAAGCTCCAGTTCGCCGGGGTCGACCTTGACTGGCCAGGTTTCGGGTCCGACAGCGGCGACCAACTTCACCGATTTGCGCATGGAGCCCGCTATCATTGCGCGGACGGCTTCCACTCGCTCTGCCAGCGAGACGACCTCGGCGCGGGCAGCCTGCTTGCGCGAGAAGGCCAGCAACTGGCGTGTCAATGCGGCGCCGCGCTGGAGCGCAAGTTCCACGGATTCGGTCGCCCGCTTCATTTCGGGATCGGCGCCGACTTTCTTGCCCAGGCGAACATAGCTTTCGACCACCGTCAGGAGGTTGTTGAAATCATGTACGATGCTGCCGGTCAGTTGGCCGAGCGCATCCATTTTCTGCGTATGAACGCGTTGCGCTTGCGCCTGCCGGAGTGCGATCTCCGCATCGCGTCGATCGGTGATGTCGCGCGTAATCTTGGCGAAACCAATCAGCTCTCCTCGCTCATCGCGGATCGGATCGATCACGACATTCGCCCAGAACAGCGTCCCGTCCTTACGGACGCGATGGCCCTCGGTCTCGAAGCGTCCATCCCGTGTTGCCGTATGGAGCGCGCGGCCAGGTAAACCGGCGGCGCGGTCGTGCTCCGTGTAAAACCGAGAGAAGTGCTGACCGATAATTTCTTCGGCCGTATAGCCCTTGATGCGCTCCGCGCCGGCGTTCCAACTGGTCACCAGCCCGTTGGGGTCAAGCATGAAGAGCGCATAGTCGGTCACGCCGCTCACCAGAAGGCGGAACTGGCGCTCGCTTTGGCGCAAGGCTTCGTGCGCCGCACGGCGTTCGGTGATGTCGCGCGTAACCTTGGCGAATCCTTCGAGCTGGCCTGCGTCGTTATGGATCGGGGTGACGACAACCGATGCCCAGAAACGGCTGCCATCCTTGCGTACGCGCCAACCCTCGCCTTCATATCGCCCGTTTTGCACGGCTGCTTCGAGGACCCGGAGCGGCGTGCCTTTTGCGCGTTCTTCACGGGTGTAGAATTTGGAAAAATGCTGGCCCACGATTTCCTCGGCAGCGTAGCCCTTCAGCCGCTCGGCGCCGGCGTTCCAATTGGTGACCATGCCGCTTGGATCGAGCAT
Source organism: Mesorhizobium sp. B1-1-5 (assembly GCF_006443065.1). NCBI lineage: Bacteria > Pseudomonadati > Pseudomonadota > Alphaproteobacteria > Hyphomicrobiales > Phyllobacteriaceae > Mesorhizobium > Mesorhizobium sp. B1-1-5. The sequence continues at coordinate 5,609 of NZ_VFWS01000118.1, forward strand.
GTAGATGGCATAGTCGGTCACGCCGTCGACAAGGATGCGGAAGCGCCGCTCGCTCTGCAGCAGCGACTCATGCGCGGCGACGCGCTCCGTGATGTCTCGCGTGATCTTCGCGTAACCCAAAAGAACGCCGTTGCGGTCCAGTACCCGTTGAACAAGGCCGCTCGACCAGAACCTGGTTCCGTCCTTGCGCACCCGCCACCCTTCGGCCTCGTATCTTCCCTCCGCCTTTGCCGCGGCAAGCATCCTGCTCGGGACCCCATTCGCCTGATCTTCAACTGTGAAAAATCGGGAAAAATGCTGCCCCAGGACTTCCGAAGCCGCGTAGCCCTTTATCTTCTCGGCGCCGGCATTCCAGCTGGTGATGAGGCCATCTGCATCGAGGGTGTAGATCGCGTAGTCGGCGACAGCGTCGATGAAGAGCTCGAGGCGGCGGCTGTCGGAAAGGTGTTGCGCGTCGGCTGTGGTCGGTGGCATTGTCGAACCCGCGTTACGCTCGCATTAAGCAGTTCGTCCGGTGACACGTCCGCAACATAAGCGTGCCTATCCTGCATAGCAACGAGCTTGGACCAATGGCGACATATTCATCCGCTCTCGTAGCCAATCTCAGAAATCCGGGCCATCTGTACAGCTTTGCTCCGGAAAACGAGCCTGGAGATGACGAGGAAAATCCCGTCTCTCACGAACCCGGCTCTGCCGAGCACGACGAACTCCCGTATAGGGTCGAGTTGTGGAACGCCGCCAAGAATGGCGTCGAACAAGTCCTCGCCGTCACGGCAAATGCCAGTATCGGCTACGCTGCCTATTATGCAGCGACGCGTGAGCATCCGGATCGCTACGTCACCTTGCGGCACAAGAACAATTTCGTTTCGAGATGGAACGGCCCGACGAATTAGGCAGAGGCCTGTCTATGACACGGAGCGCCAATTCTTCCCGTTCGGCTGAAGCGCTGCCCTATCGTATCGAACTCTGGCGGGCCGACAGCCATGAGATCATCGAACGGGTCCTCGCACGCGCCGCTACGGCACAGCTTGCCCGCGCCATTTTTCAAGCCGCGAGAGACGAGCATCCTCGACGCCGGATCACGCTGCGCAAGGGAAACGGGATCCTCTCCGATACATCGGATTGACGATCTGCCGTCCGGTTTCGAGACGCTGTCCGGAAGTCCAGCGCGCTTACCCTGTCTGTCACGGACAGCGATACATCGCCTTTGTATCAGAAGCTGCGACAAGCCAGCCTCCCTCCAACGAAATCTTAATGTAAATCAAGCGTAATCCCGACCATTAAAATTGTGCGTATGTGTTGGGGTTGCGCATGCCGGAATATTCTTCCTTCCTCCGGTCGATCCGGATCCGCTACATTTCGGGATTGCTTGTCTTCGCGCTGGCTTCGGCCGCCGTCATGTTCGCGCTCAATCGTGTGAATTCATATCGCCACGAGGTCGATGCTCTCAGCGGCAATTTCGTCATCTTCGCCCGCGACCTGCGCAACGCCACCAATTTCGCCGAGACCACCGGCACCGCCTGGCGCAGCGAGACGCGCGATGCGTTGGCGACCGCCGCGCGCGGCCATTCCGAACGCCTGATGGGCGAGATCGGGATCCTGAACGCCCAACTCGCCGCGATCAGGCCGCGCCTGTCGAACAACACCGTCAACGCGCTGGACACCGCTTCGGTCAATGACGACCTGTTCTGGTCGGCGCGCGACATGGTGCGCAACTTCAACCTGATGGCGGTCGCCCAGAAAGTCGACGAGTGGAGCTACCGCGAGATCCGCAACCAGAACGACCTTTTCGCCCAGCCGATGCTGGTAAAGGTGCGCACCGCGCTCGACGAGGAGCGCCGCCTTGCCGATGCTTCCAGCGACCGGCTCCTCCTGTGGGCGAGCGGCCTGCTGTTTGCCGTGCTCGCCATCGCGGCGTTTCTGATCTTCCGGCCGATGGAGAATGCGATCCGCCGCGCCTTCGCCGAGACCGCCGCATCTTTGTTCAAGGCAGAGGCCGCCGACCGCGCCAAATCCGAATTCCTCGCCAATATGAGCCATGAGATCCGCACGCCGATGAACGGCGTGCTCGGCATGGCCGAGTTGCTTGCCAAGACGGAGCTGACGCCGCGCCAAAAGACCTTCACCGACGTCATCGTCAAATCCGGCAACGCGCTGCTCACCATCATCAACGACATCCTCGATTTCTCGAAGATCAATGCCGGCCAGCTGACGCTCGACCCCGCCCCTTTCCGCCTGGCGGAGGCGGTCGAGGATGTGGCGACGCTGGTGTCGGCGCGCGTTGCCGAAAAGAACCTCGAGCTCATCGTGCGCGTCGACCCGCGCCTGCCGGCCTTCGTCGTCGGCGACGCAGGGCGCTTCCGCCAGATCGTCACCAACCTGCTCGGCAACGCCGTGAAGTTCACCGAGAAGGGCCATGTCCTGATCGATGTCGGCGGCGATGTCGTCGACGGTGTGGTTCAGCTCAAGGTCCGCGTCGAGGACACCGGCATCGGCATCCCGGCCGAAAAACTGCAAAGTGTGTTTGAGAAATTCGCCCAGGTCGACGGCTCCTCGACCCGCCGCCATGAAGGCACCGGGCTTGGCTTGGCGATCGCGGCTCGTCTCGTCGACCTGATGGGCGGCAAGATCGGCGTCGAAAGCGAGATCGGCCGCGGCTCCGTGTTCTGGTTCGCCGTGCCGCTGCCGGCGCATAGCCAGCAGGCGCGCGACGAGCTGGTGCCGGTCGATGTCACCGGCGCCCGTGTGCTGGTCATCGACGACAATCCGGTCAACCGCGAGATCCTGCTGGAGCAGCTGAGAAGCTGGAGCTTCGACTGCGCGGCCGCCGAAAGCGGCGCGGTCGGCCTCGCCTTCCTCGACCGCGCCTGCCAGCTCGGCGCCTCGGTCGACTGCATCATCCTCGATTACCAGATGCCCGGCATGAACGGCGCCGATGTCGCCAGAGCCATCGCCGCCGACAGCCGCCTCTCCTCCATCCCCGTCGTGCTGCTCACCTCGGTAGACCAGGTCGATTTCGGCAGAATGGTGATCGATTTCGGCATCGTCGCGCATCTCACCAAGCCGGCGCGTTCGGCGGTGCTGCTGGGCACCGTGATCGCCGCCATCCAGAAGGCGCGCACGCAAGGCGCCAAGGCGCATTTCGTGCGCGAGCCGGCCGCGGCCCAGGCGGCCCCGCCGGCCTTCACCGTCATCCGCGGCCCGGCCGTTCCGGTCCCGGCAGCGCCGGAATCGACCGCCGCGCCGAGCGGCCCGATCGACATTCTGATCGCCGAGGACAATGACGTGAACCAGCTGGTCTTCGGCCAGATCCTTAACGGCTTCGGTCTCAGCTACCGCATCGCCGGCAATGGCCGCACCGCTGTCGAGATGTACCGCTCGTTGCGCCCGCGCCTGGTGCTGATGGACGTCTCCATGCCGGAGATGAACGGTTATGAGGCGACCCGCGCCATCCGCGCCATCGAAGTGCAGAACGGCGATCACACGCCGATCATCGGCGTCACCGCGCATGCGCTCAAGGGCGACCGTGAAAAATGCATCGAGGCAGGCATGGACGATTATCTGCCGAAACCGGTCTCGCCCGACCGCCTCGGCGCCAAGATCGGCACCTGGCTCAGCGAGACGGTGGCGGCGAAGACGGCTTAAGCGTCAGGTAGCGTCTGGCCGCCACCGCCGAGTTCCTTCGCGCCCCCCTCTGTCCTGCCGGACATCTCCCCCACTTGGGGGGAGATCGGATGCCGCGCCGGATTTCGCCAATCACGAACGTTGCAGGACGAGTGCTGTCGGCGAAGCTGCCAATCTCCCCCAAGTGGGGGAGATGTCCGGCAGGACAGAGGGGGGCGCTGTCCCGTCAGCACGTCCAACTTCGTGGTACCCAGTCATCGGTTGCGCAACACCACGCAGGCGCCGCCGACGCTTTGCAGCTTGTCGCAGATACCGTTGGCCTCGCCGCGCGAGTCGGCGCCGATTCTGACCGCGTAGATGCCGCGCCGGCCGATCGGCGTGCGAACCCGGCTCACCACCGGATCACGGCTGGCGAGCAAGGCCGGGAACCGGCCCCTGACCCGCAGCCATTGGCCTATCGCCGCCGAGCGGCGGAAATTGCCCGCCACCTGCACGCCCCACGGCTTCACGTTGATCGAGGCCATGGCGACGGTCCGCGACATGATCACCGGCAGCCTGCGGCAGGCAACCGCGAAGCTCATCTTCGGGTCGAGCGGCTGGACGGTGCCGGCATAGGACTTGTCTGAGAACTTGTCGACCGGCTCGCCCATGACGTCGAAGACATAGCTTTCCGTCTCCATTGGCAGGAAGCCGCCCGAGCTCAGCCAGCGCGACACGCGGTTTTCGCCGGCATTGTAGGCCGCGGCCGCCAGCCCGAGATTGCCGTAGCTGACCTTCATCTCGGCAAGATATTTCGCCGAGGCCGGGATGGCCTGCCCGATGTCGAAGGGATCGGCGAGCCCGCGCATCTTGGCGGTGCCCGGCATGAATTGCGCGATGCCTTCGGCGCCGACCGGGCTCACCGCGCCCGGATCGAAGCGGCTCTCCTTCCAGATCAGCCGGGCGAAGAAATCCTTGGGTAGGCCGTTCTGTTGGGCCTGGGTCTCGATCAGATCGCAGACGCGCGAAATCAGGCGCTTGGCGGCCGACTTCGACTGCGGCGGATCGGCGAATGCGTGAGCCGCCGGGATCAGCACGAAAAACAAGAGCAGCGTTGCCTTTAGGAAACGCCGCATCGGTTCATTCCGCGGCGGCTTTGCCGTGTCCGTACCGCTGCTCGATATAGTCGCTGACCATCTTCTCGAAATCCTGCGCGATCGAGGGGCCGCGCAGCGTCGCAGCCTTCTTGCCGTCGATGAAGACAGGCGCCGTCGGCGTCTCGCCGGTGCCGGGCAGCGATATGCCGATATCGGCGTGCTTGGATTCGCCGGGGCCGTTGACGATGCAGCCCATCACCGCGACCTTGAGGTTCTCGACGCCGGGATACTTCTCGCGCCACACCGGCATGTTCTTGCGGATATCGGCCTGGATGCTCTGGGCAAGTTCCTGGAACACGGTGGATGTGGTACGGCCGCATCCGGGGCAGGCCGCGACGATCGGCACGAACTGCCGGAAGCCCATGGTCTGCAGAAGCTCTTGCGATACCTGCACCTCGCGGGTGCGGTCGCCATTCGGCTCCGGCGTCAGCGAGATGCGGATCGTGTCGCCGACGCCCTGCTGCAAGAGGATGCCCATCGCGGCGGAAGAGGCGACGATGCCCTTGGTGCCCATGCCGGCTTCGGTGAGGCCCAGATGCAGCGCATGGTCGGAGCGGGTGGCAAGCTCGGTGTAGACGGCGATCAGGTCCTGCACGCCGCTGACCTTGGCCGACAGGATGATCCTGTCGCGGCCAAGCCCGATCTCTTCCGCCATCTCGGCCGACAGGATCGCCGACTGCACAATCGCCTCGCGCGTGACTTCCTGCGCGGTGAGCGGCGAGCCCTTCGCCTGGTTGTCGTCCATCAGCCGGGTCAAAAGCTCCTGGTCGAGCGATCCCCAATTGACGCCGATGCGTACCGGCTTGTCATATCTGATCGCCATCTCGACGATCGCGGCGAACTGGCGGTCCTTCTTGTCCTTGAAGCCGACATTGCCGGGATTGATGCGGTATTTGGCCAGCGCTTCGGCGCAGGCCGGATGATCGGCGAGCAGCTTGTGCCCAATATAGTGGAAGTCGCCGACCAGCGGCACGTCGATGCCGAGCCGCAACAGCCGCTCATGGATGCGCGGAACCGCCGCCGCGCTCTCGTCGCGGTCGACCGTGATGCGCACGATCTCCGAGCCGGCACGATGCAGCGCCGCGACCTGGGCGACGGTCTGGTCGACATCGGCGGTGTCGGTGTTGGTCATCGATTGCACGACGACCGGTGCGCCGCCGCCGACCATCACGCCGCCGACCGATACGCCGACCGACCGGCGACGCGGGAAGGGAGAAGAAAAATATCCGGTCATGCCGGCCGCCTTCATCTGGGAGTTTCGGCATGAGGTGGCGGAGCAAAGATGGCTTGTCAATGGCAAGCGGCGTGCCAGCCTGCAAATCGGCTGGAGCCATGCGAAAAATAACAGCCCGGCCGACAGCAAGATTTGCGGCCGAGTTCTCCGGCGATTTCAGTTAAAAAACACCATACCGGTGGCATTTCTTGCCACCGGAAGTTTCACCGCGGCGGGTTGCGATGATGGTGCCTGGAAGAGCTTCAGTGTGTCGTTGGGCCAGCCTTCAGCTTTTCAATCTCGTCCTTGATTGCCAGCTTGCGTCGCTTGAGATTCACGATTTCGAGGTCGTCGACCGAAGGATGGTTCATCGCATCGGTGAGCTCGCGCTCGATGTCACCGTGTTTCCGCTGCAACTCATCAAGATGGGATGCAAGAGACATGAATGGTTCTCCCTTTCATGGTTTCCTCGATTGCAGCCGTCGCAGGGGCCTCCACCGCAGGTTGCGACTGTGACGGCACCATGACAGTTTGCCACCAACCGATCTCGATGTCGAATGCCACGTGGTAGCATTCCACGACAAAGTGAAATGTGGTAAGGGCTGCCCGCCGGTCACAAACCCGCAAGTCACGGCCCCGCCCAAACAGCCCGATTGGGCGATGCATACGCAGACGGTAGATAATGTCCGAACAGGAACAGGCTGAAATACGCCTCGAATATTCCCGGCTCAAACAAGAACACGCCGATTTCGACGCCGCCATCAACGCGATGATCGCCACCGGCTGCGACCCGCTTCAGATCCAGCGCATGAAGAAGAAGAAGCTGATGCTGAAAGACCGGCTATCGGCGCTTGAAGACCGCATCATTCCCGACATCATCGCGTAGGGCAATTCCGAAAAGCGTGAGCGGTTACGCTCGGCGACGTCGCCGTAGCCTCTCGTTTGGAATTGCGTCAAAACAAAGCGATTGAGCGGTTCGCCGTTTCCGTGAAACGGTGAAACGCTCCAGAGCCGAATGCAGGATCGCGCTCACGAGGCCACGGACCGTGCCGGCAGCGAAGCGGCGGCCATTGCGACAATCCTTGCGGCCCTTGGCGAATTCCGCTAAGGCGCGCCTTTGCCGCCGCGGAGCCACACCTTGACCGATCAGCGTGCCGACGTCGCCATCATCATGGGCAGCCAGTCCGACTGGGCGACGATGCGCCAGGCGGCGGAAACGCTGGAGGCGCTGGGCATCCCGCACAAGCGGCTGATCGTCTCCGCGCACCGGACCCCCGACCGCCTCTATGAGTTCGCCAAGGGTGCCAAGGCGGCCGGTTACAAGGTGATTATCGCCGGCGCCGGCGGCGCGGCGCATCTGCCCGGCATGACGGCGGCGATGACGCCTCTGCCGGTGTTCGGCGTTCCGGTCGAATCCAAGGCGCTTTCGGGCCAGGATTCGCTTCTCTCCATCGTGCAGATGCCGGCCGGCATCCCCGTCGGCACTTTGGCGATCGGCAAGGCGGGCGCCGCCAATGCAGCGCTGCTCGCAGCGGCGGTGCTGGCGCTGAACGATGATAAGCTCGCCGCCCGGCTCGATGACTGGCGCTCGGCGCAGACCGCCAAGGTCGCCGCCGAGCCGACGGACGCGCCGTGAGCCTGACGCCGGGATCGACCATCGGCATCATCGGCGGCGGCCAGCTTGGCCGCATGCTGGCGATGGCCGCGGCGCGCCTCGGTTATCGCATCGTCGTGTTGGAGCCCCAGCCCGACTGCCCGGCCGCCCAGGTCGCCAACCGGCAGATCGTCGCCGCCTACGACGATCCGGCAGCGCTTGCCGAACTCGCCGGCACCAGCGCCGTCGTCACCTACGAATTCGAGAACGTCCCGGTCGCCGCCGCCGAAACGCTGGCGGCAACGGTCCCGGTCTATCCGCCGGCCCGCGCGCTCGAAATCGCGCAGGATCGCGTGACCGAAAAGAATTTCCTCAATGGCATCGGCATCCCGACGGCGGAGTTCTGTCCGGTCGACAATGACGATCAGCTGACCGAGGCCCTCAAAACGTTCAACGGCAGCGGCGTGCTCAAGACCCGCCGCATGGGCTATGACGGCAAGGGCCAGCGCGTCCTCCGCGACATGCAGACGGCCGGCTTTGCCGGCACCTGCGAGGCGATGGGCAATGTACCGCTGATCCTGGAATCGCTCGTCGCTTTCGAGCGCGAGATTTCGGTGATCGCCGCGCGTGGCCTCGACGGAAGTATCGCCGTCTTCGATCCGGCCGAAAACATCCACCGCGAGGGCATATTGCGCAGCTCCACTTTGCCGGCGGTCATCCGTCCGGAAACGGCAGCCGCCGCCAAGGATGCCGCTTCAAAAATCCTTTCCGCGCTCGGCTGTGTCGGCGTCATCGGCGTCGAGTTTTTCGTGCTGGCCGACGGCGCGCTTCTGGCCAACGAGCTGGCGCCGCGCGTGCACAATTCCGGCCACTGGACGGAGGCCGCCTGCGTCGTCTCGCAGTTCGAGCAGCATATCCGCGCCGTCGCCGGCCTGCCGCTGGGTTCGCCCGCCAGGCATTTTGACTGCGTGATGGAAAACCTGATCGGCGACGACATGCTGAAAGTGCCGGCGCTGCTGGCTGAGCCCGATCTGATGCTGCATCTCTACGGCAAGGCCGAGTCGCGCCCCGGCCGCAAGATGGGCCATTTTATACGCCTCGTCAGGCCCCGATAACCATCGCTTACTGCATGTCCTGGTCGTCGTCCCCCTCTGGGCCGGCGCAGCTCGGATCGCTCAGCTTGCAGTTGGCGTCGGATGTCAACTGCTTGATGCGTTCATTGGTCAGCGTCGTCAGGCACTGCGAAACCTCCATCGGATGGATGGAGCCGCCCTCGCTGTCGGCAGTCGAATAGGCGCATTCGGCGTCGCGAAAGGCGATCCAGGCGCGTTGCGCCGTCTGCAGCAGCTTGTTCGAGGCCTGATCGTTGCTGCCGACGATGTTCTTATAGGCGGCATTGAGCTTGGCATCGGCCGCCTGATAGTCGGCATCGGCGCAGATATTCAGCATCGACTGGCTGTCGTCATTGCGGTCGCAGTCCTCGGCAAAGGCTGCCGGGGCTGTCGCGAGCAGGGCAAGACAGGCAGGCAAAAGCAGGCGGCGCATGTGCAATCTCCGGTCGTTTCGGCGAGACCGCACCATCCCAGCCGCCCTTGAGTCGCGCAATGCCGTGCTGCCGGATGGCGAATATTTGATCTGCCGGCCCACTTGTGGCATTCGGGGCACGCGCACGTGGTTGACACGGGCAAGGCACCTCGTTTATGAGCCACGCAAGTTCAAAGGCGCGCTTTTTCCGGGCGCGCCTTTAAAATTCGGCCCTGGACGGGCCCTGACCGAACAGGCAAGACCATGAAGATCAAGAATTCGCTCAAGGCGCTCAAGGCGCGTCACCGCGACAACCAGCTGGTTCGCCGCAAGGGACGCATCTACATCATCAACAAGACAGCTCCGCGCTACAAGGCGCGCCAGGGCTGAGACTTGAGCGCAGCTAGCTGTCGCTTGCTGCGCGGCGTCCCCGCCGCGCTGGTGTCGAATGCCGGTTCGCCGGCCCTCTCACGCTAAAATCACTTTGACGATCCGCCGTCCGGGACTAGATTCCGGCGATGCGGATTCGTTTTGCATTTCTCGCCGCCCTTTTGCTCTCCGGCACGGCTTTGCCTGCAGGGGCAGAAACGGTGCCAGGCGCGCTGCCGCCAGATGCCGCGCCACCGCCCGCCGCCACGCCGCCGCCGGCCGCTCCGACCAGGCAGGGCCGCCTCGACCAGCTCTTCGCCGAGTTGAAGCGCGAGCGCAATGAAAAGGCTGCCGAGCGCATCGCCGGCCGCATCTGGAACGAGTGGAACCAGTCGGGCAGCGCCTCGATCGACCTGATGATGCAATGGGCGCAAAAGGCGACGGAAGACCAGAAATTCGACGTCGCCCTCGACTTCCTCGACCAGGTCGTGACTTTGCAGCCCGACTATGCCGAAGGCTGGAACCGCCGCGCCACGGTCCATTTCATGATGAAGAATTACGGGAAGTCGATGGCCGACATCGACCGTACCCTGGAGCTCGAGCCGCGCCATTTCGGCGCGCTCTCGGGCCTCGCCCAGATCATGGCCGAGACCGGCCACAAGCAGTCGGCGCTGGAGGCCTGGCAAAAGGTGCTGGCGATCTACCCGATGATGCGCAGCGCCCAGAACCAGGTATCGACGCTCTCGGAAGAGCTGACCGGCGAGGGGATTTAGGCAGTAGGAATTGGGCAGTAGGCAATAGGAAAGAGAGCAACCCACTGCCTACTGCCTACTGCCTACTGCCTACTGCCCTACTGCCCTACTC
>NZ_VFWS01000119.1:0-15659 GCF_006443065.1 Mesorhizobium sp. B1-1-5
GCTGCCGGGCTTGGCAAGCGCATGCGGCCGATCACCGACACGATGCCCAAGCCGCTGGTGAAGATCGCCGGCAAGACCCTGCTCGACTGGGGGCTGGACAGCCTGGAAGCCGCCGGCGTCGCCAAGGCAGTCGTCAACGTGCACTATCTGCCCGAGCAGATCGTCGCGCATGTCGCCGACCGCAAGGTGCCGAAGATCGTCATCTCCGACGAGCGCGAGGCGCTGCTGGAATCGGCTGGCGGCATCGTCAAGGCGCTGCCGCTTCTGGGTGGCGAGCCCTTCTACATCATCAATGCCGACACCTTCTGGATCGACAGCGGTCAGCCCAGCCTCGAGCGTCTTGCCCTTGCATGGGACGCCGCGAGAATGGATATTCTGCTGATGCTTACCGATCTCGACTCAGCGACCGGGCATTGCGTCGGCACCGATTTCCTTGTTGCCCCTGATGGAGCTCTACGGCGCTCGAAGGGCGATCCGGCGGGCCTGATCTATGCCGGCGCCGCCATCATCCATCCGCGCATCTTCAAGGATGCGCCCATGGGCTCACATTCGCTCAATGTCTATTTCGACAAGGCGATCGCCATAGGGCGCCTGTTCGGCATGAAGATGAACGGACGCTGGATCACCGTCGGCACTCCGGACGCCATTCCGGCGGCCGAGGCAGCCGTGGCCGGCGCCCTAGCGAAGGCGGTATGAGCGGCACGCGCCGCGTCTTTTCCATTCCGCCCGGAGCGCCGTTCCTGCCGACGCTGGCGGGGGCGTTGCTCGACGGGCGCCTGATCCCCGGCTTCCGCTTCGACGGCGACCCGCTGGCGCTTGCCGACGCCACCATCTATGTGCCGACGCGCCGCGCGGCGCGGGCGCTGCGCGGCGCCTTCGTCGACGTTTTAGGAAAACGCTCCGCCATCCTGCCGACGGTGCGGCCGCTCGGCGAGTTCGAGGACGAGGCCGCCTTCGACACCGAGGCGGCGCCGGCGATAGATCTCGCGCCGCCGATCGCCGCGCAGGAGCGGTTGCTTTTGCTGGCGCCGCTGGTGCGCGCCTGGAAGGAAAGCCTGCCGGCGCATGTGAGAGAGCGGTTCAACGAGGAATTCGTGGTGCCGACCTCGGCCGCCGACGCCATCTGGCTGGCGCGCGACCTCGCCCGGCTGATGGACGAGATCGAGACCGAAGGCACGGATTGGGCGAAGCTCGCGACGCTGGTCACCGGCAACCTTGCCGGCTGGTGGCAGGTGACGCTGGATTTCCTCGGCATCGTCACCGACAACTGGCCGGAATTGCTCAAGGAGCGCGACCGCTCCAATCCGGCCGCGCATCGCAGCGCGCTGATCCGGCTGGAGGCGGCGCGGCTGATGCGCACTCCGCCGGCCGGACCGGTGATTGCCGCCGGTTCGACCGGCTCCATCCCCGCCACGGCGGAACTGCTTGGCGTGATCGCCGGACTGCCCAATGGCGCCGTCGTGCTGCCCGGGCTCGACCGGGAGCTCGACGACGCATCCTTCACGGCGATCACGGCGCCCGGCGCGCGTCCGGCGACGCTCGGCCACCCGCAATACGGCCTCGCCAAGCTGATCGGCGGCATCGGCATTCCGCGCCGGGACGTCGAGGACATCGTCGCCGCGCCACCGCCGCTTGCGTTGCGCGCCACCCTGGTCGGCGAGGCGCTGCGGCCGGCCGAAACCACCGAATACTGGACCGAGACACGGCCGCGCTTCACGGCACTCGACGTCGAACAGGCGCTTGGCGGCGTGACGCTGGTGGAAGCGGCGAACGAACGCGACGAGGCAGCGGCAATCGCAATCGCGCTGAAGCGCGCCGTGGAGGCTCCGGGCAAGCGCGCGGCGCTCGTCACCGGCGACCGCGCGCTGGCGCGGCGGGTTTCGGCCGAGCTTCTGCGTTTCGGCGTCGTCGCCGACGATTCCGGCGGCGCGCCTTTAGTCAACACACCGGCCGCCAGCCTGCTCAGGCTCGCGCTGAGCGCCGCCTTCCGGCCGGGCGATCCCGTCGGCCTGCTTGCGTTGCTCAAGCATCCGCTGCTCGGGCTCGGCCTCGAACGCCAGACCGTGCGCAAGGCGGCCGAGCTTATCGAGCTGGTGGCGCTGCGCGGCGGCACCGGCCGGCCCGATGTCGCATCGCTCGGCGCGCTTTTCGAGACACGGCTGGCGGAGCTGAGCGGCGACACAAGGCAGCCCTTCTGGTTTTCGCGCCTGACCGTGCGCGGCATCGAGCAAGCGCGCGGAATGCTTGGCCGTCTTACCAATTCGCTCTTGCCGCTCACCGCGATCCGCGACGAGAAAGACGCCGACATCGCGACGCTGACGCGCGCAAGCGTCGTCGCGCTGGAGGATCTGGGCCGCGCCGCCGACGGCGGCCTGGCGGAGCTCTACGCCGGCGATGCCGGCGAAAAGCTCGCCGAGCTGCTGCGTGGGATGGTGGCCGCGTCCTCGTCCTTCACTTTCGCAGCTTCGGAGTGGCCCGACGTGATGCAGGCGCTGATCGCGCCCGAGACGGTGAAGCCGGCGCAAGGCACCGATCGCAACATCGCCATCTGGGGCGCGCTGGAAGCTCGCCTGCAGAATGTCGACACGCTGGTCATCGGCGGGCTGAACGAGGGCGTGTGGCCGCGCAAGCCCGAGAGCGACCGCTTCATGTCGCGGCTGATGAAGACCGGCATCGATCTCGAGCCGCCGGAGCGGCGCATCGGCCTTGCCGCGCATGACTTCCAGATGGCGATGGGCGCCGGCGAAGTGGTGCTGACGCGTTCGGCGCGCTCCGGCGACGCACCGGCGGTGCCGTCGCGCTGGCTGCAGCGCATCCTGACTTTCCTCGGCAAGGAGCCGGCGGCGGTATTGCGCGGGCGCGGCGACGCGCTGCTTGCCTGGGCGCGCACGCTCGATGCCGGCGAGAAGAAGGATTTTGCCTCCCGCCCGCAGCCGAAGCCGCCGCTCAGCATGCGCCCGCAGCATTTCTCGGTCACCGAGATCGAGACGCTGCGCCGCGACCCCTATGCGGTCTATGCGCGGCGCATCCTCGGCCTGATGCCGCTCGAGCCGTTGATCCGCGATCCGGGCGCGGCCGAACGCGGAACTTTGTTCCATGAGATCCTGCATTTGTTCTCGCGGCGGGTCGAGGATCCAAGGGCGCCGAGCGCGCTGGCCAGCCTCATCGAAGCGGGCCGTACCTGCTTTGCCGACGCAAAGCTTCCGCCGGATATCGAGGCCATCTGGTGGCCGCGCTTCGAAAAGCTCGCCGAAAACATCATCGAATGGGAGCATGGCCGCGCCGATGCGGTCGCGAGGCGCTATGCCGAGGAGCGCGCCGACAAAACGGTCGTCGGCCGCACCGGCGTGACGCTTTCCGGCTATGCCGACCGCGTCGACTTGCTTGCCGGCGGCATGGCCGACATCCTCGACTACAAGACCGGCTCCTCGCCCTCGAAAGCGCAGGCGCACACGCTGCTGTCGCCGCAGCTTGCGCTGGAAGGCGCGCTGCTCAGGCGCGGCGCCTTCAAGGAGCTCGGCATTCGCGAACCCTCACAGCTCGCCTTCGTGCGGCTGAAGCCGAATGGCGAGGTATTCGAAGAATCGATCCTCGAATACAACCGCAAGCCGCGCACCGCCAATGATCTGTCCGAGGAAGCCTGGGCGCGGCTGGAACGGCTGCTCTTCCACTATGCCGACCCGACCGCCGGCTATCTGTCGCGCGCCCTGCCCTTCCGCGAGGGCGAGGCCGACGGCGACTACGATCATCTGGCGCGCGTGCTGGAATGGTCGGCCGGCGGCGCCAGCGAGGACGAGGCGGAAGGATGAAATATCCGATCCCCTCCGATACCGCCGCCAGCCAGGCGCGCGCCTCCGATCCCGCCTACTCTGCCTGGGTGTCGGCCAATGCCGGTTCGGGCAAGACGCATGTCTTGGCGCAGCGCGTCATCCGGCTTCTGCTCAACGGCACCGACCCGTCGAAAATCCTGTGCCTCACCTACACGCGGGCTGCCGCCGCCAACATGTCGAACCGCGTGTTCTCGACCCTGTCGGAATGGACGGCGCTGCCCGATGCGGAGCTGGCGGTCAGGATCGCGGCGCTGGACGGCCGCGGCGCCGACCGCGACATGATGCGGCGCGCACGCCGGCTGTTTGCCGAGGCGCTCGAGACGCCGGGCGGGCTGAAAATCCAGACCATTCATGCCTTCTGCGAATCCGTGCTGCACCAGTTCCCGCTCGAAGCCAACATCCCCGCGCATTTCGAGATGCTCGATCCGCAGATGGAGGCTTCCCTTTTCGCGGCCGCCCGCCGCGACATGATCTCGGGCGCGGGCGCCGGCGTCGAAGGGCTGGCGGAAGCCTTTGCCACCGTGCTGGAACGCGGCGGCGAGTTCGGGCTCGATACGCTGCTTGCCGAGATCGTCGGCAAGCGCGACGAATTGCGCGGTTTCATCGCCAAGCTCGGCAAAAGCCGGGATTTCCAGCCGCTGTTCGCCGAATTCGGCTTCAGGCCCGGACAGACGGCCGAGGACATCGCCGCTTCGCTGTGGCCGCTGCCTGGCTTTTCGCCCGGCCAGTTCGCCGAATTTGCTCGCGCCGCCGAGGCAGCCGACGCCAAGCAGGTGTTGAACAATGTGCTGCCCTATGCGCAGAGCGCCTTTGCCGAGGCCGATCCGATCCGGCGGCTGCGCCTGCTCGCCAAAGCATTCCTGCGAGCGGACGGCGACCCCTACGATCCGCCCAAAATCTTCAGGAAGGCGCTGGTCGACCGCCTGCCCGACCTGCCGGACCGCTATTTGGTGGTGGCGAAGGCAATCCTCGACGCAACCGATCGGCTGGCGCTGTTCCGCATGCTGGAAGGGACAGCGGCAGCGCTCACCGTCGCTGGCTGGCTGATCGCGCGCTATGAGCAGTTGAAGCGCGGGCGGGGTTTCCTCGACTTCAACGATCTCATCACCCGCACGGTGAGCCTGCTGTCGCGGCCCGATGCCGGCCCCTGGGTGCAGTTCAAGCTCGACCAGGGCATCGACCACATCCTGCTCGACGAGGCGCAGGATACCAGCCCGGACCAGTGGGAAGTGGTGAAGAAGCTGACGGATGAGTTCTTTGCCGGGCTTGGCCAGCGCGAGGCGGTGCGCCGGACTGTCTTTGCCGTTGGCGACGAGAAGCAGTCGATCTACTCCTTCCAGGGCGCGGCGCCGGATTCCTTCGCCGAAAGCCGGCTATTGTTCGCCGGCCGCGTGCGCGACGCGGAGGCCGACTTCGCCAATCTCAAGCTCA
This sequence comes from Mesorhizobium sp. B1-1-5, assembly GCF_006443065.1. Taxonomy (NCBI): domain Bacteria; kingdom Pseudomonadati; phylum Pseudomonadota; class Alphaproteobacteria; order Hyphomicrobiales; family Phyllobacteriaceae; genus Mesorhizobium; species Mesorhizobium sp. B1-1-5. The sequence continues at coordinate 5,262 of NZ_VFWS01000119.1, forward strand.
CGTGGTCGTTCCGGTCGAGCGACGACGTGCTGGCCGCCGTCGACCGCGTCTTCGCTGAACCGGGCGTCAGGCGCGGCATCAGCCACGATCCAGACCCTTTGAGCCACAAGGCGATCCGCAATGACGCGCCGGGCTATGTCGAGGTGTGGCCCTCGGTCGGCGCCGAGATGGTCGAGGAGCCGGACGATTGGACGCTGCCGGTCAACCATGCCAGCGCGCCCGCGGTGCGGGTGGCCGAGCATGTCGCCACGACCATCCAGACCTGGCTGCGCAGCGGCGAGGTCATCGAAGGCAAGGGCAGGAAGCTGACCGCCGGCGACATCCTGGTCCTCGTGCGCAAGCGCGATCGTTTCGTCCATGCGCTGTCGCGCAGCCTCAAGAACCGGCAGATCCCGGTCGCCGGCGCCGACCGGCTGAGCCTGCCCGGCCATATCGCCGTGCAGGACCTGATCGCACTTGGGCATTTCCTGATCCAGCCGGAGGACGATCTTTCCCTGGCCGCCGTGCTGCGCAGCCCGATCTTCGAGGTTTCGGAGGAAAGCTTGCTGGCGCTGGCCGGCGGGAGGCCGAAGGGCCAGTCGCTGATCGCCTCGCTCAGGCAACATGCGGCCGAGGATGTGGCACTCGCCGCCGTCGTTAGCCGGCTCGACGGCTGGGCAACCGAAGTGGCCTTCAAGCCGGTGTTCGAATTCTATGCCGCGGCGCTGGCGCGCGACGGGTTGCGCCGCAAGATGACGGCGCGGCTGGGACCCGAAGCCGGCGACATCCTCGACGAGTTCCTGAGCTTTTGCCTGGCCGAGGAACGCACCGGCCTGCCGGGGCTGGAATCCTTCCTGTCGACGCTGGAAAATGCCGGTCCCGAGATCAAGCGCGAGATGGACCAGACGCGTGACGAGGTCCGCGTTATGACCGTGCACGCCGCCAAGGGTCTGGAGGCGCCGGTGGTTTTCCTGGTCGATGGCGGCTCGGCGCCGTTCAGCGACCAGCATCTGCCGCGGCTGATGCCCTTCGAGAGCTCGGGAACGCAGTGGAGGGGCAAAGGCTATCTGTGGCGCTCGGCCAGCGATGTCGCCAATGGCGTCTCGAAGGCGGCTTCGGTCCGGGCGCGCGAATTGGCAGACGACGAATACCGGCGGCTGCTCTATGTCGGCATGACCCGTGCCGAGGACCGGCTGGTCGTCTGCGGCTATCACGGCAAGCGGCAACCCAACCCCGGCACGTGGCATTCGATCGTCAGCCGCGCGTTGCTCGGCGCGCCCGAGAGTTCCGAGCGCCGGCATCCGGCGACCGCCGAGGTGGCGGTACATCGCTTCCACATGACCAGGCTGCCGCCGGTGGCATTGACCGGCATCGACGAGGCAGGGCCGTTCGAGCACACAGCGCCGCTGCCTGAAGACCTGTTCCGGCCGCTGCCGCCCTATGAGGAGCTGCCGCGGCCGCTTTCGCCTTCCGGCGCCTCGGCGCTGATCGACGAGGCGAAGGAAGCCGTCTCCGACACTCGCTCGCCGGTGCTCGACGCCGCCGCCGAACCCGGCTTTGCCATCATGCGCGGTCTTGCCCTGCACAAATTGCTGCAGTTGCTGCCCGGCATCGCGGAGGAGGAAAGGCAAGGCGCGGCCGAGCGTTACCTGGCGCGCGCTGGCGCCGGCTGGCCGGACGGCGAGCGCGACAAGGCGCTGGATGCGGTGCTCGCCATCCTGTCCGACAACCGCTTCGGCGCGCTGTTCTCGCCATCCTCGCGAGCTGAGGTGGCCGTCATGGGCAGCCTCGAGGTGAAGGGCAAGCTGCGCTCGATCTCCGGCAAGATCGACCGGCTGGCGGTCACGCCCGAAAAGGTGTCGATCGTCGACTACAAGACCAACCGACCGGCTCCCGGGAACCTGGCCGAGGTGCCGCCTGCCTATGTGCTGCAGCTTGCGCTCTACCGCGCGCTGCTTCAGCCGCTCTATCCGGGCCGCGAGGTGACTGCCGCGCTGCTGTTCACTGAGGCGCCGCGCCTGATCGAGCTGCCCGCCCCCGCCATGGATGACGCCCTTGCCCGACTCACGGCAGCGTGACACAAGAACTGCTTGAAGATCGCCGCCACTACCACCACATTTGGTGCAACCCGAGTTTTCGAAAGGATTTCAGCATGGCCACCGTCAAGGTCGACAAGGGCAATTTCCAGGCCGATGTGCTCAACGCCAAGGAGCCGGTCGTGGTGGATTTCTGGGCGGAATGGTGCGGCCCGTGCAAGATGATCGCGCCGGCGCTGGAAGACATCGCCAACGAGCTTGGCGCGAAGATCAAGGTCGCAAAGCTCAACATCGACGAGAACCCGGAGCTTGCCGCGCAGTACGGCGTGCGCTCGATCCCGACGCTGATGATCTTCAAGGGCGGCGAAGTCGCCGACATGAAGGTGGGCGCCGCGCCGAAGACCGCGCTGTCGCACTGGATCAACGGCAGCCTCGCCTGAGCCAATCTGAAGTTTTCAAGATCCAAGCCCGGCCATCGCGCCGGGCTTTTCTTTGGCGTCATGGCTCGTTGCGCTCTGGCTCTCGCCTGCGGGCACTCCGTGTCCTCTGTTCGCAGGAAAGGGAGAGCTCCATGACCGGAACCGCCAAGGCCATAGTTCACGTCGACAATGAGCGCGTCATCGTCACCGAATACCGCTTCGCGCCGGGGGCCAACACCGGCTGGCACCGCCATGGCCACGACTATGTCGTCGTGCCGCTGATGGACGGCAAGGTGAAGCTGGTGACCAAGGACGGCGAATCCTTCGCCGAGATGAAGCAAGGCGCGCCCTATTTCCGCCGGGAGGGCGTCGAGCACGACGTCATCAATGCCAATGACGGCGAATACGCCTTCATCGAGATCGAGCTGAAGTAGGCCGGCCGTGATTGCCGGCTTGCACGTTTCCTTTCCGGCCTCGTGCGGGATGTCGTGGGTCTAACGCCTCTCCTCGCCTTTGCCGGTTTTGCGGCCGTGGCCGCTTATGTCCAGACCCTGACGGGCTTCGCCTTCGGCCTGGTGATGATGGGCGCGATTGCGCTTGCCGGCTTGCTGCCGCTGCCCGACGCAGCCGCCATGGTCGGCATGCTGACCCTGGTCAACGCCACGCAGATGCTGATCCAGGGCGGCTGGCGCGAGATTGCGCGCCGGGAGCTAAGGCTTATCCTGATCGCAAGTTTGCCCTCGCTGCTCTTGGGGTATGCCCTGTTGGAATGGCTGGCGGATACGCGGGCCGACCTGCTGAAAATCGGGCTCGGCCTGGTCATCATGATGTCCAGCCTGCAACTGGCCATCAGGCCTGCCGGCTTGGCAAAACGATCATCGGGCGCGAGTTTCGTCGGCTTCGGTGTCGTCTCGGGCCTGATGAGTGGGCTGTTTGCGACCGGCGGCCCGCCGCTCGTTTATCATCTCTTTCGCCAGCCAATGCCGCATGTACGAATCCGTGAAACGCTGGTCACCGCTTTCGGGGCCGCGCAGGTGGTCCGGCTTATCCTGGTGGCGGCAAGCGGCAACCTGCCGACCATGTCGCCTGTCGCGCTCGTCGTCGCCATACCGGCTGTAATGCTGATGACCTATTCGGCGCGCCGCTGGCCACCGTCATTGTCGCAAGGGACAATGCGAAAGATCGTCTTTGTCCTGCTTTTCCTGTCAGGGCTCTCGCTGGCGCTGCCCGCCGCTCTGCATCTTGCCGTTTAGGGCGCTCCAGGAAAGGCGGATGGTGGCTAGCAATCAATTGCCATTTTGATTGCGTGCTTCGGCGGGCCTATGTTTGGTCAAAACGGAGTTTCTCATATGGCCGAACCACGGCTCTCAGTCCGTAGCGCGAAAGCACGAGATCTTGCTCACCGACTTGCTCGTCGGGAAAATCGCTCCATAGCCGATGTGGTCGAACGCGCGCTTGAATCCTATGAAATCCGGGAAGCGGGACGCGAACCGGCGTCTAGTTTCTACGCTCGCCTGGCGACTGAGAGCGGCGCCGACATCGATCTGGACAAAATCATCCGAGAAGACCGCGAGTTGGCGCCGCCGGCAGAATTTGGACTGATCAACCAGCTATAGCGCGCCGCGTTGAATCGGATCCAGGTGACGCCTCTAAGTCTTTGTTTGATGCATGTCGTTCTCCCAAAGCGCTGCTCACTTGGGTCGACATGCATTAGTCACCAATCGGCGACACGGTCGCCGCCGGTGAATTGCGCGCTTTTGGCGGTGTATTCGAACAGCTCGATCTTCACGCCGTTGGGGTCGGCGAGCCAGGCCTGGTATGTGTCGTCGCAGGCGAGCTTTTTCGGCGTGACCTCGACGCCCTTCGATCGGATGTGAGCGATGGCCGCCTCGATGTCTTCCACCTCGAGACAGAAATGGTTGATCTGGTTCGCCTCGCTGTAGCTGGATTCACTTTTCTCGAACACCTCGACATGGCTGCGGCCGCCGTAGTCGAGATAGAAGCCGAAGATCTTGCCGTCGCGCAGGAAATTGAACCGCGTGTCCATGCCGAGCACGTCACGATAGAAGCGACGCGTCGCCTCCAGGTCGTGCGCGAAGATGCAGACATGAGCGAGCTGCTTCACCTTGATCATGGCCGGTTCCTTTCGGCCCCCGCCGAAATCCGCGATGCTGTCCCAGTTTCGGCTCAGGTCGGCGGCGTGCCGTTCTGGGCCAGCACGGCGCCGGCGAAATAGAGCGAGCCGCCGATCAGGATGCGCGGCGCCGGGCCATCCCAAGAGTCGCGCAACAGCATCAGCGCGTTGGCGACTGAGCTGACCGGCTCCGCCGACAGGCCGGCCTCTTCGGCACGCAATGCCAGCTCGTCATTCGGCACACCGGCGTCGCTGCTGGTTACCGGCACGGTGTAGACATGGCGGGCAAGCCCCTTGAAGGCGCTGAAATAGCCGGTCTGGTCCTTGGTGTTGATCATGCCGGAGATCAGGACCAGCGGCCTCGGGTTCTTTTCCTCCTGCTCGGCCAGCGCCTCGGCGACGACGATGCCGGCGCCGGGGTTGTGGCCGCCGTCCAGCCAGATCTCGGCGCCCTTCGGCGCCAGGTCGACCAATTTGCCCTGGGTCAGCTTCTGCATACGTGCCGGCCAGGCGACATGGGTCATCGCCCGCTCGGCGGCGCGATGGCCGATCTCGAAGCCGGCCGCCTTGACGGCGGCGATCGCCGCCGCGGCGTTGGCGTATTGATGGCGCCCCGGCAGGCGCGGCGAGGGCAGGTCCATCAGCCCGTCCCCGTCCTGATAGACCATGCGGCCGTTTTCCTCGAAGGCGAGGAAATCCTGGCCATAGACCACGGTCGGGCAATCCAGCCGCTCGGCCGACTCGATCAGCACCTGAAGCGCGGTGTCGCTTTCCTGGGCGCCGATCACCACCGGGCAGCCGCGCTTCATGATGCCGGCCTTCTCAGCGGCGATCAGCTCGACGCGGTCGCCGAGATAGGCTTCGTGGTCCATCGATATCGGCATGATCACCGAAACCGCCGGCCGCTTGATGATATTGGTGGCGTCGAAGCGGCCGCCGAGGCCGACCTCGATAATCGCGGCCTCCGCCGGATGCTCCGAAAACAGGATGAAAGTGACGGCGGTGAGGATCTCGAAGACAGTGATCTTCTGGCCGCCATTGGCTTCGGCGACACGCGCGATGGCCTCAGCGAAAATATCGTCCTCGACGAGCTTGCCGCCGCCTTCGGCCGCCAGCCGGTAGCGCTCATGCCAGTTCACCAGATGCGGCGAGGTGTGGACGTGGACAAGGTGGCCGGCGGCCTCCAGCAGCGCGCGCGCGAAGGCGGCGCAGGAGCCCTTGCCGTTGGTGCCGGCAATGTGGATGACAGGCGGCAGCCGATCCTGCGGATTGCCGAGACGCTCGAGAAGCCCGGTGACGCGATCCAGCGAAAGGTCGAAGCCTTTCGGGTGCAGCGTCATCAGATGTTCGATTTCGCGTTCGGCGGAAAGCGTTGTCATGATTGGAATCCTAGAGCGGTTCATCATCTCATGGAATGCAGAACCGCTCTCTCTTTTTTGTTGGCGCAATTCCAAACGGAAAACCGTTTCACATTTCCTGGAATTGCTTTGGCGGGCGGTTCCCGAAACCGGGAATCGGTTCGAACGAGCCGTGCGCAAATCAGAGGCTACAGCACGCAACACTCGCGGTTCGCGGCGAGCGATGTCGCGCCAAGCCGATATATCGCTTCAGGCCGACATCGCGTCAGGCTTGCGGGCGCGGCTCGGCATTGACCACTGCCGGCGGCAGGATCTCCGGCTCCAGCGGCTTCTCTGTCTCCGGCATCTTGAGCAGCATCTTCAAGAGACGGGAAATGGTCCGGCGCATCTCGAGGCGCGACACGACCATGTCGACCATGCCGTGCTCCATCAGATACTCCGCGCGCTGGAAACCGTCGGGCAGTTTTTCGCGGATGGTCTGCTCGATGACGCGCGGTCCGGCAAAGCCGATCAGCGCCCCGGGCTCGGCGATGTGGACGTCGCCCAGCATGGCATAAGAGGCGGTGACGCCGCCGGTGGTTGGGTTAGTCAGCACCACGATATAGGGCAGGCCGGCTTCCTTAAGCCGGTCGACGCCGATCGTGGTGCGCGGCAATTGCATCAGCGACAGGATGCCTTCCTGCATGCGGGCGCCGCCGGAAGCGGCGAACAGGATCAGCGGCCGCTTGCGCTGCAGCGCAACCTCGAAAGCATGCACGATGGCTTCGCCGGCGGCCATGCCGAGCGAGCCGCCCATGAAGGCGAAGTCCTGCACGGTGACGATGACCGGCAGCCCGTCGATGGTGCCGGCGCCGTTGAGGATCGCATCCTCGAGGCTGGTCTTGGCCTTGGCCTCCTTCAGGCGGTCGCTGTAGCGCTTCTCGTCGCGGAACTTCAGCGGGTCCTGGACGACCTTGGGGTTTTCCAGCACCTCGTATTTGCCGTCGTCGAAGAAATATTTCAGCCGCTCCTTGGCCGAGATCTTCATGTGGTGGCCGGAAGCCGGGATGACGAACTGGTTGGATTCGAGATCCTTGTGGAAGACCATCTCGCCGGTCTCGGGATCCTTGATCCAGAGGTTTTCCGGCATGTCGGTGCGCCGGCCGAGCATCGAATTGATCTTCGGGCGGACGTAATTGGTGATCCAGTTCATGGCTTCGGCTCCTGTCCTGGAAAGGACTTCAAGCAATTCCAGGGAAAGTCTGTGGCGGTTTCCGGCCGGAATTGCTCAAGAACAAATAATCGGGCTATTCGGCCGCAGCAAGGCGGGCCGAACGGACGCCCTGGGCAAGACCGCTGACCAAAGTGGCGACGGCTTCGGCCGGATCGGCTGTTTTGTCGCCCTTGGGGCCGAGCACATTGGCGACCGCATTGACAATCGCGGTGCCGACGACGACGCCGTCGGCATTGGCGCCGATCACACGCGCCTGCTCGGCGGTCTTGACGCCGAAGCCGACGCAGACCGGCAGGTCGGTGTGGCCCTTGATGCGGTTGACGGCCGCGGCTACCTTGCCCGTGTCGGCCAACGCCGAGCCGGTGATGCCGGTCATCGAGACGTAGTAGACGAAGCCGGAGGTGTTTTCCAAAACCTTGGGCAGGCGCTTGTCGTCGGTGGTCGGCGTCGCCAGGCGGATGAAGTTGACGCCGGCTTTCAGCGCCGGAATGCAAAGCTCCTCGTCCATCTCCGGCGGGAGGTCGACGACGATCAGGCCGTCGATGCCGCTCGCCTTGGCGTCCGTGAGGAAGCGGTCGACGCCATAGATGTAGATCGGATTGTAATAGCCCATCAGCACGATCGGCGTGTCATTGTCCCCGGCGCGGAAGTCGGCCGCCAGCTTCAGCGTCTTGACCAGGGTCTGGCCGCCCTTCAGCGCACGCAGGCCGGCGGCCTGGATCGCCGGGCCATCGGCCATCGGGTCGGAGAAGGGCATTCCCATCTCGATAATGTCGGCGCCGGCGATCGGCAGCGCTTTCATGATCGACAGCGAGGTGTCGTAATCGGGGTCGCCGCCCATGAAATAGGTGACCAAAGCCGGGCGGCCCTCGGCCTTGAGCTTCGCCATGCGGCGATCGATGCGGGTGGTCATTGTCAGATCTCCATGCCCAGCATGTTCGCCACCGTGTGCACGTCCTTGTCGCCGCGGCCGGACAGATTGACGATGACGATCTGGTCCTTGTCCATCGTGGGCACGATCTTCATCGCATGCGCGATGGCATGCGCCGATTCCAGCGCCGGGATGATGCCTTCGACCCGGGTGGTGAGCTGGAAGGCTTCCAATGCCTCGTCGTCGAGGATCGGCTCATACTGGACGCGGCCGGAATCGCGCAGCCAGGAATGCTCGGGGCCAACGCCCGGATAGTCGAGGCCGGCCGAGATCGAATGGCCGTCGAGGATTTGGCCATCCGAGTTCTGCAACAGATAGGTGCGGTTGCCGTGCAGCACGCCGGGCTTGCCGGCATTCATCGAGGCGCAATGCTCGACGCCGTCGAGGCCGCGCCCGCCGGCCTCGATGCCGATGATGCGGACATCCTTGTCGTCGAGGAAAGGATGGAACAGGCCGATGGCGTTGGAGCCGCCGCCGACGGCGGCGATGATCACGTCCGGCAACCGGCCTTCCTGCTCCAGAATCTGGGCGCGGGCCTCCGTGCCGATCACCGACTGGAAGTCGCGCACCAGCTCCGGATAGGGGTGCGGGCCGGCGGCGGTGCCGATCAGGTAATAAGTGTCCTCGACATTGGTGACCCAGTCGCGCAGGGCCTCGTTCATGGCGTCCTTGAGTGTGCCGTGGCCGGCGGTGACCGGCCGCACCTCGGCGCCGAGCAGCTTCATGCGGAAGACATTCGGGCTCTGGCGGGCGACATCGGTGGCGCCCATGTAGACGACGCAAGGATAGCCGAAGCGCGCCGCGACGGTGGCCGACGCGACGCCATGCTGGCCGGCGCCGGTCTCGGCGATGATGCGCTTCTTGCCCATGCGCTTGGCAAGCAGGATCTGGCCGAGGCAATTGTTGATCTTGTGCGAGCCGGTGTGGTTCAGGTCCTCGCGCTTGAAATAGACCTTGGCGCCGCCCCCGAGGCCCTTGGCCGAGGAAACCTCACGAAGATGCCTGGTCAGGCCCTCGGCGAAATAAAGCTTCGACGGCCGCCCGGCATAGTGGGTGGAGAGGTTCTGCAGCTCGGCCTTGAACTCCGGATCGGTCTTGGCCTTGTTCCACTGCTCTTCGAGATCGAGGATCAGCGGCATCAGCGTCTCGGCGACGAAGCGGCCGCCGAAAATGCCGAACATGCCCTGCTCGTCGGGCCCGGTGCGGAAGGAATTGGGCATTGCCGGCTTGTTCATCGCCGATCTCCTGATGTGAATTGCATTCAGGCGGCGCGGTCGTCGCGCGCGGCCCTGACGGCCCGGAAAAACTGCTCGATCAGCGCCGGTTCCTTGACGCCCGGAGCGCTTTCCACGCCGGACGAAACGTCTATTCCGGGTGGATTGGCCTGTCTCAGGGCATCGCCGATATTGGCGGCGTTGAGCCCTCCGGAAAGCATGTATTCGAGCCCGGCGTCAAGGCCGGCAAGGATGCGCCAGTCGAAGGCGACGCCGTTGCCGCCAGGCAGTTGCGAGCCCTTCGGCGGCTTGGAATCCAGGAGGAAGCGATCGGCGATGCCGATAAAGGGTTTTATGCGATCGATATCCGCCGCCTCGCTGATGGGCAGCGCCTTCATCACCGGCAGGCCGTAACGCGCCTTGATCTCGGTAACGCGCTCAGGCGTTTCCGAACCATGCAATTGCAGCATGTCGGGCTGCATCTTGGCGACGATCTCGTCGAGAAAGGCATCATCGGCATCGACGCTGACGGCTGCCGCCAGGGCCTTGCCGCGCGCCGCTTGACGCAAACGGCCGGCCTCGGCGGGCTCGACATAGCGCGGGCTCTTGGCGAAGAAAATAAAGCCGACATGGCTGGCGCCGCCGGCAAGCGCGGCGGCCATCGCGGCGTCGGTCTTCAATCCGCAGATCTTGATGTCGAGCGTCATGGCGCGGGATTGGCACGAAACGGCTAGAGAGTCGAGAAAAAGCATGCTGTTGCCGGTTATGCGGAAAACACTACCTTCATATAGGAACCACAGGCGGGAGCAGGATAATTATGGCCGACCGGACCGTCGCCGAACTGAAGCAGAAGATCGCGCAGGCGCGCGAGGTGATCGCGCATCTGATGGACAAAGCCGCCTTCAACGGCGCCGAGGCACACCGCGCGCTGGATTATTTCGGCAGCGACGCGTTCGACCGGGATTTTTTGCCGTGGCCGCATACCGAGGAAGGGCTGCGGCCGGAAGAGCTGAACGCGGCGAATGACGATTGAACTGCTTATGCCGTGAACCCGGCAAGCGTCGGCGGGACAGCGCCCCCCTCTGTCCTGCCGGACATCTCCCCCACAAGGGGG